>NZ_JBLYNV010000135.1:0-4594 GCF_049310165.1 Endozoicomonas sp. ALE010
CTTTCTGGCTGGCCAGGGCCGCATCACACGCTGAGCGCCCTCTGGCTCCGCGTTGCTTCCGACAGGTGCTCTTTCAGCGGGCTTCTCCTGCGGCCGCGTGCTGTTAAAGCTGGCCCAACCTTGCAACTCAGCCACACAATCATCAATCAGGGCAGAGCTTTCATAGGATGGAAAGCTTACCTCGCCGGAATGCTCCTGTAACATCGTACCTAACCGCTCCCTGCCCATAAATGAATCGGTCAGCAGTCCCCGGTCAAACACGTCCAAAACAGAAGTTTCCAGCTCGGCGGCTCCGGCAATGATGCAGTTAGAGACCAATCCGTCCCAGACCGGACTCCGCTCCTGCTCAAGCCCATCACTAAACAGCTGCTGAAAGTAGCTGAACAGCACCTCTCGGGGTAGAAACCCATGGAAAACCAGAATCGTCAGGCAGGTCAAACAGGAAGATCGAACGCAAGGATGAACCGCTGTGTTTTCAACCAACTGCTTCAGTGGTTCCACGTTACATCCGTTACTGGTGTCACTTTCGCTGCTTACTTCACCAGCGATCACCGATGCCAGTATTCGAGCCAGGCTCTCACTGACCACATAACCAAGCAGTCGATTGACCGTCCGGGGTTTGGCCGACACTATCCGGAGCATCACCGGCAATGCCTTTGATTCCCGGAACTGAGCCAGCAGGTAAAAGGCAAAAAAGACCAGATCCACACGCTGGCTTTCGGGTATCTCATCCCCCTGCCCGGCAACGCCTTCGAGATAGTCCAGCAGGCGCGGAATCAATTCCGTCCGCTGCTCACTGGCCGCCAGCAGGGTTTCTCTGGGCAGCTCACCCATCACATGGTTTGATAACCGGTTGATAACATCGTCAATGTTCACGGGTACTCATCCTGTCTCTTGTCGCTATTTTTGTATAAGGATAGCGTTTAAACAGGCTGAGAGTGTTTGTCCCGGAAGAACTTACTTATCTCCACTGCTTCTAATACCTATCGCAGGATATTACCGAGCGGATTGCCGGGGTTGACCTTTTTCATCAATTGATTGCCATGTCTGAGCAGGAAGCTTTGCCAGTGTACCTTTCGGGTGCTAATGAAGAAGCAATCTCTGCGTGGTTGTGTGCTGGCTTATAAATTCAAGGGCATACGTTTTGACTGTGGCAGTATTGAAGGTTTTATCGAAGCGACCATATTGCTACGATAAGCTTTATGCCCTTCAAAGAACGCTGCCCGCTTCCCGAAAAAAGCAGCTTTTCTTTTACGGGAAGCGGGCAGCGCTCTTGAAAAGAGAACGGGGATATCCTGGCCAATGGCGTAGGAATTTTCGGCTACCTTGGATTGTATGCAATGTATCAGAGCAGTATCTGGCAGCAGAGAGATTTATGAGCAGTTATATGTGGATGCCCGCAACCAAACGGGCACGAAGTCTTTTATGATCAGGATATAGAGCAGTGCTTTAAGCTAATTGCCCATGAGCCCTGTTTTTTGCCCTAATACATGGTTTCAATGAGTTTGACGTGTACAACCTCCGCTCACCCTGAGCGGAGTCGAAGGGTGCCTGGCACGATCTATTAGAGTTCGAAGTTTCCGCCCTTCGACAGCCTCAGCACGAACGTTGTGGGTATCAACGCCTAGCTGCACCAGGAGGCTGACCGAGAATCAATCGTAGAGTATGGATGAACGAACGTTTATGGATACCGAACAAACCCTTGAGAATATCACCGCAACCAATAGTACCAGTGCCCTAAGATCATTGTGTCAGCTCCTGCGGGACAAGTGGGTTTATTTTTATGTCATTGATGATGGCAGCTTTGTGGATGGCGAAGGGATTGAAGAGCTGGTGTTCATCAGCAAAAAGCGCCCTGTGAACATTCCCACCGTTTATTTAAACGACCTTCACAATGCCGTCCTGTACACTCATAAGTCAACAGCCATTGACCGTATCCAGCCTGAATATCGTATTGGCCAGATGAAAGGGGACAAAGCGTACAAAATGTTTCTTGGCGTGAAATCGATCACAGGTATGATTATCCAGGGCCAGGATGCCTGGATTTCATTTCCTGTTTCCTATCTGGAAGAGCTACAACCTGCTGAAGCCTGACCTTAATGATTTAGCGAATCACTATATGAGGACCACTGACACCATCCCCGAAGCCCCAGCCATCACCAATGAACGACTCTACATTGAGTGGTTTGTGCAATACAGCGATAAAACTGGCAGAGCTGAGAAACCTGGCAGGCCGTTATGCAAAAAGTGACGGGTGTCGGCCTTTATCGCTAAACATACCGACCGTGGCATGAGCCTGTTGGAATTACACCCGGACCGGGACTTACTGTTTGAGCGGGTCTCGTTTATGTCGGAAGACACTTGAGCAAAATTGAAGAAGGTGCTGGCACAGTAAGGTTGGCTGGCAACCTGTCCTGAGACCCAGAGGATGCTCTTAGTCGGGACCATATCATGATTGGGGGGTGAAGATACTGGAGAAAAAATACCAGTATGCGGAGGCGGGGCGATTGGTTCCGGAGATTTGAGAGATTAGATCTTACCTTCCGCCCAAAGCTGTTCAAATTCCCTTTTGGCTCTCATCTTTTGGTTAATGCATTCAATCATATGTTCTTCAGAGAGCCAGTCATCACAACCCCGGGGCATTTGATACCAGGCTTTCCAGGCATTCGCCCTGGCTTGTTCCTGCTCCCGGTTGGCCTGTATCTCAAGTAGTATTTTCTGATCACTGGCCAGGACAGCCTGTTGCTCCATCATCGCCACTTGCTGGTCATAGGCAGTCGATAATTGCTGAACAGGCGGGTTTATCGGTTCAGAAGTCCGGTTTGTATTTTCCACAAATAACGATTCTGGCCTGTTTCCCTTTTCCAAATAGGTCTGTTGTGCCTGCTGATGGACTTTCGCCCCATGGCTATTGGTGGACTCTGACAGGAACGCCAATACGGCTGAGATTCCCTTGATCACCAACGCCATAACCACAAATACAAAAACACCACTGATCAGCAATGGTTTGTGGCTATTCCCGTTTGAGGTCTTACCGGAAACCTTCGGTCGTCGTGTTTTTCTGGCAACCATTGGCTCACTGTCATAAGCATTCGAAGGGTCAGAAACACGACGACGGTTAATGACAACAGAGTCACCTGTTACTTTTGGCGGAATACCTAAAACACTGGTTAATGAAACGCTGCTGTTCTTCTCATCCCTTTTCAAATACAGCTTTTGATGACAGCCCGGAAAGTTTCTGCAGCCCCAGAATTGATTGCCCTTATTCTTTCCCTTTGAGACAGTTCTGAGCACCATCTTGATATCACATTGCGGGCAGGTTGGAGTCCCGTAATCACCAGACAGGCTATCCGTTGCCAGCTCTTTCTGCTGCACTTCCGGCAACTGGCTGATCAGTGTCAGAAGCCTGTTGCCAGAAATCAGTTGCAGCTTTTTACCTTTGGCAAAGGCCTGTGCATCTTCGGTAAAATCACTGGCGGTGATAAACACGCCCACCGGAACGCCGTCAGCAGCCATCACCCCATACAGTTCACGAACCGCCTTAACCCCTATCCTCTGGTATGACCAGGCTTTGCACTGAACGTAAACCTTAACGGATCTTCCTTCCTGTGTCGTTTTTTCCAGAATAACATCAACACCCCCGTCCGCACCGGAACCAGTCAGACGGGCGTTATATCCCTTCTTTTGGAAATATCTCTGAGACAGCTCCTCAAACCGTTTCCAGTCCATTTGCTGAAGATCCTGAAGCACCAGCAATCTGGGCTTCGGGGATGCTTCTGCGACTGTTTTTTCAGGCGTAAAACCGGATTCAACTACTTCCATCAGCTGCCTGTCATCCTATCGTTTTGCTTCCAATTCCCAGTAATCCATAATTCGCACCCGGCCAATGGTCTGCATATCCGGCGTACGGGTATTGGTCTGGCCAGACCTTTATAACTGATCAGAAAGCTGCACAACTGTTTTTTACCATTCTCTTCACGCAGGGCCAGAAACATACCAGGCCCTGGTCGTAACTCCCGTTCTACCACCAACAGGGTGAAACCGGTAAAGCACTCGACGGTTTCCGTCACATAGTAATACTCGTAGAGTTTCCGTCACATAGTAATACTCGTAGAGTTTCTTACCCCGGAACTTGTATTGCTGGCTGGCAAAAACATCCGGCACTCGAGCCGCCACTTCATAATATCAATCCCCTTCCGATGGTACCACAGTGACGTGAGTCAACATGGCTGGGTGGGCCAGTGGCTCTTTGGTGGTTTCAGGCTCCGGGTCGTAAGGGTCACCGATGCCGATGCCCAGCCAGTGGCTGAAGACACCGGTAGCTTCCACCAGCAGTTTTTGAGAGCTTACACCCGGAAGGGCAAAAGGCTCACTGGATGAAATCACGCTCTGGACACCACGGCTGAAAAAAGCACTGGCCATGCTGGATGAATTTAACCAGGGGGAAAAGTTCGAGTACGTCTTTGGTGCACCTAACGTCAAAGCTCAAAAGGGTGTCCAGATCTGCCTTTCACCACCCCTATCAGGAATACACCGACTCGTAAAAATTGCCCAAAATCTGCATGATCGTCCATTGTCTTTCCTTCAAACCGAT
>NZ_JBLYNV010000136.1:0-4419 GCF_049310165.1 Endozoicomonas sp. ALE010
GCCTTCGATCCCTGGCCGCTGAGGTTTCGACCAGGGTACTGCCTGACCCACTGAGCAAGACCTGGGTGCTGCCATAAGATTGCAGTCGGTTACTATTGGCCAGGTAGTCTGAGCTCCAGATGGCGGGTGTTTGTCCAAGTTTTCCCACGACTCAACGTAGGCTACTCAATGTAACCAGAAATAGGGTCAACAACATTCTTTTTATCAATTTTTTTTCTTTAAATATATTTTTCTCTTTTACACTGACAAATACAGCGTATACCGTTATCTCAGGCATTCTCTTTAATGCATAAAAAGTCGTTTCCTTAGCTTAGGTATAGACCCAAGCGTGTTTGGAGAGCTTTGAACGGTTATATCCTGAACAAGTTCAACAGCGCCTTGTTTAAATAATTTTGTTTCACCATATCTTACCCCAAAGAAAAATAATGAGAACCCAACTATTAATAGCGAAAAACAAACCATTAACTTAAAAAACATCTTCACTTCCCATTTGAGCATGTGTTTTCTTTTTCATAGCCTTTCTGTCATTTTCTTAAACTGAGTCAACATTCAGTTTAAATCCAGATAAATACATAATTATGTGAAGAAGCAACGCAGAAAAAATAATCATGAATAAAGTAAAAACAGCATAATTGGATATAGGATACTTTCTAAAAAAAAAGTGGCAGAAAAAGAAGACAAAAACCCAGTGAAAAGCACTTAACCATAAAGCTAAGCTGCTCCCCACAGAAAAATACATGATGTATGGTGCGATAATCAATTGTGGGTATATAGCATACAAAGCAAAGCCCATGGGTTGAATATTTAAACTATTCAATAAATAGCCAATAAGCACCGGGCTTATCAACAGTAGCAGCCCAATCAATAAGTTCCGAAATATTTTAAAAGCAATCATTCTGGCACTCCAAAAAACTCATCAGGAACTGGCTTTTGTGCGCCAGGAAAATCAGGAGAATTAATACTAATCTCAACACCTGCTGCATTTAACAACCCAATAGCGAAGGAGTTAGAGTTATAGCCATCTTCATCCATACTCGGAAAAAAGTCGTAATCCAGAGTTGATTGAAACCCCGACTCTACTGCTAATAAACGATTGATAAATTCACTATCGCTCATTGGGCTACAACTCAGATTTTCAGAAATTACTGGCGGGTTTATTACAGAATAGAGAACATTATTCCATGGTTCATCACCCGCTCTATTCGGAGTACTTTCTAGCTTACCTGGTGGTAAACCATTAAAATCAGGGCCGGCACTAAATGTTGTATAGTACTTGTTTGCAGCCAAATCAGCATTCGCATCCCCCTTAAGAAACCTGCCATTTTTACTAGCCAAATTTGCAGCCCATTGCTGATCATCGGGTACTGCCAGCACAGCGAGATGGTACCTGCCTGTAGGTAAACCATTGCCACCACCAACTCGAACCTCGTGATATGTTAAGTATACTGCTAGGCCAAGAGGATCAGTAAATTTAACAGGATTCTCATATGCATATGAGTATGTATTCATCCCCCCCATCAACCCAATAGGATCACTCTGGGTATACCTCCCGGTTTCCGGATCATAGTAACGATGGAAGTTATAATGAAGACCATTTTCCTGATCGAAATACTGCCCCGGGAACCTCAGGTTGACGACGGTTGGTTTGCCATCCTCATCCGGATCTTCTTCTGCTTGTCCCAGCCCAAAAGCATCACTTTGCCAGCGCCAGACAATGGTCTGATTTTCATCCGTTGCCAGCCTTGGGGTATTCAGGTGATCAGGGTGAAGGTAAGTAACCCGAACCCGGTCATCCGTTGTCACCAGCTGAGCCACAGGTTTATCACCGAACCAGACTTAATGAATCGGGTTAAGCTTTAAATTGTCGTTATCATCCCTGCTATATTGTGTTTCTGCCAACAGCTGGCCAGTAGCATGATAGCGATATCGGAAATGTCTGTCCGGTAACACCTTATCCGTACGCTGGCCTTGAGCATTGTAATGATAAGCAGCCTGTAACCGGTTATTGGCCAGATAGACCGCTGGCCGGTTCTGGTCATCATACTGGTAGCTTGCAACAGAGGTGGCTGCCTGTTTCGGCGCTGATGTTCTTAAATTACCCGCTCTGTCCAGCGCCAGCTCTGTTGCTCCATAACCGGTCAGACGATTCCCCTTTTCATACTGGTATTCCCGGGTTTCATCTGGTGAAGGAAAAAATAGGACATCCATATAAAATAACCCCTAATAAATACCGCCCAAAAGCCGCGAGCCCAGCAGTCCATTAAGCCCTGACAGCCACTCAAATGAGGATATTAATTGTTTATCACAATAAACAACAAACGAATCGGGGAAAAGTTAGAAATAACAGAGCTCCCCAGATGACAGGAGCAACAAATAACAACGGAAAAGTCGGACAATCAGCTTACGCTATGAAATAAACGACTACAGGTAAACAACCCCTGTACCCATTGCTGCCCCATTTCCCGAGCAAAAGTTTTCATGGCTTCTAGGAGGCTGTCCGATAGAAGCGGTTATTCCATCTCATGGTTTTGAGCCATTCATTTGAATCAATTTCCAGTCGGCTCAGAATGGGTGGGATATCTGATCGGATTGAACTTTTCTTATCGGATCGGACTGCACGCCCACTCCAGTCAACCAGCTCAAGATAATCGTGAAGTATATAAGGCAACGCCTTAGCCGGATTTTGCCCCTGTGATCTAAAAGGCATAAGGGTGATTGGCTTCTTTCGGGTCTCAGAACCTGCCAAATTTTCAATTCGTTCCTGAATCGTCATGTAGTCTGATCCTTCTGGAGTTTCCGACATTTCGGCACGGAGCGGATTCAGGTCAACATAGGCCATGCAGGTTAACAATGCTGCCTCATCTAACAACGCCTGACTTTTAAACCGCCCTTCCCAGAAGCGACCTTTGCAGCCATCTTCCTGGTTAACCTCACGGGCAAGATATTCGTTCAGGCAACGCATGAACCAGCTGAATATTCGTTAAACGATTTCGATATTCTTCAGCAAATTCGTCCACACGAGTCTGTTCCGAATGACTCAGCTGGTCAGCAGCAAGATACCTCTGAACCAGAAGCGGCCCTGTGAAAAGCCTTGACCATCGACTCAAAATTTCATCTCTTGTCCACTCTCTGGCAGGTTTCTCATTGATATGCAAAACCACATGGTAGTGATTAGACATAACAGCGTAGGCGCAGACTTCTATAGAAAAGATTGAAACCAGTTCCCTGAGCTTATCTACAACCCACCGCCGACGATGCTCGTAGTTTTTGCCCGTTACCACACAAATACGCAGCTATGTTGCGCTTAAGGGTTGAAGTGAAGAAATTCTAAAATTTTGTTGCCCAGTCGATCAGATGTTAGAGCATTGATGCCAGTTAAAGCCCTTCTCCACCCCAGATAGTGTGATAGATATTTTGTGGCAACTCCGTGAAAAATCCCTGTAATCCACTGCTTCAGGTGGCTGTGGTATGCATTCACATGCTGTAAGTGAAAAACACCTTCTATCACCCGTATTCCAGAGGATGACACCAGCTCCTTAAAAGTAAATCCTAACGCTCTCGCAAGCTTTTCATGTGCAAGACTGGCATCGGCACATACGACAGTTTCAATATTTATCCGGCCACTTAAATGGCACCAGAGTTCATCTGCGCTCTCATTTTTCAATACACCATCAACCGTCTGACTTCCTCGGTCTCTAGCTACCATGACTGGTATTTTTCGACAGTCTGTCTTCTTATCACTACCTCGTTTCCTCACGGGTCTTGGCAGGCCTTTTTTTTGACCTTTAAAAGATTCGCGAAAAAAAGTTTCATCGAGTTCGGCAATACCACTGAGTTCTGGTGCCTGATCATGCTCAATGACCTGTAAAAAACGATGTCGCCAACGGAATGATGTATTTAACGAAACTCCGCATTGCTTGGCAGCCGGGCGAAGCGTTAAAGAGTGGGTCATTCCCTCAAGATATTTCGGCCATGCTTCAGGGCGTCTTAAACGGGCCAAGGGTGTTTTGGAAAAAGCGTTCAGTGTTTTTCGGCAAACCTTGCACCGAAATCGTTGGCGTTTGTTCCTTTTCCCCCAGCGCTGAAGGGCTTCCGATCCACAATGAGGGCATTTCGGAGCCCGTACAAAACTATCCTCAATAGACTTTGCAATATTGGAAGGAGAATTTTGCTCTGATAGAGCATTGATAAGAGTATTTCGCTGCTGGCTGCTTAATAACGGCACAGCATTAAGAAGATCTTGAAACTGTTGGGGCTTCATAACGTAGCCTCCCATTGCAGGGGATCACGACAGTTTAGACCTATCAACCTTTAAAACAAACATAGCCCAAATACGCCCTGCGTACGCATCAAGCTATACAGTGATAATAAGGCGTGGAACCTGGGTCGATCAAAGAACTTCGTGCACGGGTCATAATC
>NZ_JBLYNV010000137.1:0-4182 GCF_049310165.1 Endozoicomonas sp. ALE010
GGCAACGACCACCGAGGCAACGACCACCGAGGCAACGACCACCGGAGCCACGACCACCGGAGCAACGACCACCGGAGCGCCGACCACCAAAGCGTCGACCACCAAAACGCCGACCACCAAAACGCCGACCTTTGGAATATTGACGACCGCCAAGCCGCCCACCACAGTTCCGACCGTTATAGTAGAAACAGTTACATGTTCAAAAAACAATAATGTTTCTCCGGTTTGTTGTGGAGATAAACGTGGCTTATACCAAGATTATTGGAGAAGCGGTCCAAGCGGAGGAGTTCCGCCTCGCTGCAGTAGCTTAGCCCTTATCAAGAAAAAATCAGGATGTACCAATAAAACTAAATTACGCGATGTTTATTTTAACCGATTTAATTCAGTGGATGATTTTTGTAAATCCAACGGGTGGGGTAAGGCTGTTTATGATCCCGCGTGAGCCCGCGAAACCGTGTCGTATATGGTCCGCCCCGCATTGCAAGGAAAATTTTTCCATCATGACGTTAAAGAGTAATGCTTGCATATATCCGGCCTTTGGGGTGAGGTCTCAAAGGGAATCGGGGTCAGGTCTTTAATTATGTATGACAAATGTCGTTTATGCTGTTAACAAAGATATTTGGAGAGTAGACCGTCGGAACTTCCCCGACAGCTCCTCGCAGAACGGTACGTGAACCTCTCGATTCATACCGTTCCCATCGGGCAGGTTAATTTCATACTCGTGAACCAATTCGATAGACAGCTTGCAGCCATGCAGGACAACCTACCCAATTAACTCCATATGAAAGTAACCCTGTTTTCACTACGAACTCCTCCGGTTTATCAGGTACTCAATCTCTTGTGGTTGCAGCCACTTGGGAGTCTCCCTTAGCATCCACGCGACTGGTTCCCGCAGTTCCACAGAAGAGCCCGGCACAGATTCATGCCACCTATACGCCGGACACCACCTGCACAGCATTCGGAATTCACTTGCAGATTTATCCCGGGAGATTATGCGGCCCCCGGTTTTGATGTCAGAAAAAGTCTTTTACGAAGACCTGCCCCCAGCTTTTTTGACCCCAGCTTTTTACGCAGTTCGGGACCTGCCCCCCCCCCCCGGCTTTTCTCTGTTTTATAAGATTCTTGCGCATTATCAGTTGCAGATAATTCAAACGGTTCTTTTTGATGCCTCAGCCTTGTCTATCCTTGTCTCATTTTGCGAGGTAATAACTTTGATATCCCAACCTGCCGTTCAGTCCACAGGCGCACCCATGGCTTCTGGCTCCGTACCCGATCAGCCAACGGAAAGTGACGGGCTATTTGCCGGGTTTTTAACGGTCGCCCCTTGGCGCGTTCCGATCCTGTTTTTGCGGTCGCTTCATCCCGGTTATATTCCTCCCGGGACGCAGCCGTCGGCACAACCGGATGAAGGTCCGGCCTTCACTTTTGGCAGCCCCGATGGGCAGGACAGCAGCTTTTTCCAGGGTGTTGAGCTGGCGGCCCGGCTGGTGTCGCCTTATACAGTGCTGCCAGCGGAGATCCGCACGATGCTGGAGGGCATTGTCACTTTTTCCGCAGCGACCCGTTTCAGGGATCTTTTGGGCGCTTTTGGAGCGACTGAAGGTTCTCCTCCAACGGAAGGTCGGGCAGACATTTCAGAGGACCGCTCCCCAACAAACGACAAAGACAGGAAAAACAAGAAGCCGCAGCAAACACGACAACGAACCAGCCCGCCAGCCACTACCTCCATCGGCACTGGTCAGCTACCGAAAACCGCCATGGCACTGGGTGCCCTGTCCAGCCTGACCGCTGCGGCGGCTGCATCCCCATCCGGCAGTAAAGAAGTGTGGAAGCCGGTGCCGGATGCCAAAACTCTGGACAAGTTTGGCCGTGATCCGGACTATCTACTGAGTGGTAATTACTTCCAGACTGCGAATATTGATGGTGGTGAATTACTCCAACCCATTGGCAGCGATGGTCAAGCATTTACCGGTAAATACAATGGTCAGGGATATACCATTGAGAATCTCCGGGACTGCTTTGTGAAAAATCTGAAGGGTGAGGTTGATGGCCTGCGTTTCACTGATGCCAGTATAGGGTCCAGCTCTGGTCCAACTGCGGTGGTGGCCTGTAAAGTTTCACGCGGTGGGACAGTCAGTAATATCCGGGTTGAAAATGCACATGTTGACAACCGATGGGATAATGCGGCAATTGTAGGGGGTGAAATCGACGGAAAGGTTGCCAATATCACAGCAGTTGATTGCTCTGTCAGCGCTGGAAAGCATGCTGGTATCGGCGGAGGAGCTGTCTTATCAAAGGGAGCTCTTGCTAACATCACAGCAATCAACTGCACGGTGGAAAACCCCGGTTATTATTTAAATTTTTATGATGTCGGTATCGGGGCAGGCCAGGTTTTTGGAAGCATTGCCAACATCATTGCAATTAACTGCAACGTGAAAACGCTCCGTGATGGTAATGGTGATGCCGGTATCGGGGCGGGGGCAGTTTATTCTCGTTATTCTGATTCTGGCGGAGGCGTTTCTAACACCGTCGCTAACACCATAGCGATAAATTGCACAGTGGGAACTTCCGGTAGAGGTGATGCTGGTATTGGTGTGGGGAAAGTTATTGGACGCCAGGCTTACACCGTCGCTAACACCATGGCGATAAATTGCACGGTGGAAACCTCCGGTGATGGTGCTGATGCCGGTATCGGTGCGGGGAGCATTGATTATGGAACCATTGCTAACATTGCTAACACCATGGCATTCAACTGCAAGGTTAAAACCTCAGGAAAAACTGCAAATGCAGGTATCGGGACAGCAAGGCGCGGCACTGTGCTCAACACTAAGGCGGTAAACACCACTGTCGAAAGCAGATATGCCGATGCAAGTATCCGGGGAGGGTTTAACCCCACTATCTGTAATGTTCGCATTAACGGTACACTGCAACCAGACACCGCCGGGGATTGCCTCTACTTGCTCGATCATTTCTGTGAAGATACTGACCCCCGCCTGTTGAAGCCGAATTGCCAGCCCGGTGACTGTTATTCATGGGCATTAACAAATGACACTTTCACCGGGTTTGCGTCATGTCCTGTTGCCTTGGAAACCATCTCAACCACTCCCAGACAAATCACAACACCAGAAGCAATAGCAACTTCTGCACACAGCCCAACGTCGCCAACAGTCACTAACCAGCTGATCGAAGTCGCCAACGCCGAAACCCTGGTTAAAATCGGCACTGACCATAACTACCCACTGAACGGCACCTATATCCAAACCACCGATATCGATGCCAGCAGCTTGAGCCAACCTATCAGGCACTTTACCGGCCAGTACAATGGCCAGCACCATGCTATTACCAACCTGGATTGCTGCCTGGTGGACAACCTTGAGGGTGATATTGGCAACCTGTACTTTACCGGCGCCAGTATCAGCGCCAGCAAGCCAACGGGTGTGGTGGCCTGTGGACTGGGCGGCAACGGCAAAATCCATGACATCCTTGTGGACAACAGTCAGGTCATAACCTCCGGTAATGATGCCGACGCAGGTATCGGGGCCGGAGTCCTGTCGGGGGGCACGGTGGTCAACACCACTGTGGTGAACAGCACGGTGACCACCGCCGGTGAGGGAGCCGATGCCGGTATCGGTGCCGGGAGTATTGGCAATGGCGCAGCGATTTCCCAAATCACGGCCCTGAACAGCCGGGTGGAAACCTCCGGCAATAATGCCAATGCCGCTATCGGCGTCGGGGCCATGGGCAGTGACACAAGGATCGCCGATACCCTGGCCCGGGGCAGTTCGGTTACAACCTCCGGCTATGATGCCAATGCCGCTATCGGGACCGGGGCTATGGATTCCCGGGCAAGGATGGCTGGCACCCGGTCTGACAACAGCCAGGTGGTAACCTCGGGAGTCGGTGCCGATAGCGCTATCGGTGCCGGGGAGATCAGGGGCAACGGCACCGTTACTGATACCCGGGCGGTGAACAGCACAGTAACCGCCTCCGGTAATGAGACCTTGGTGGGTATTGCTGCAGGCCGGTTCAGGCGCGGGGCCGTGATTGCCAATACCACGCAGGTGAACAGTTTTGCCAGGAGCACAGGTTACTCTTCAGGCGTGGCCGGGGGACCATTACCGGCCACACCGGCACCGCCGGTAGCGAACACCACCATGAACTTTTCCGGCCTGCCGGGGGCCA
>NZ_JBLYNV010000138.1:0-4158 GCF_049310165.1 Endozoicomonas sp. ALE010
CATATCGCCAACCTGCTGTGGGCAATGGCGAAACTGGCGGACAAAGTGCACAAACAGACACCAGGACTCAAAGAGGCCGTGGCCGCACTGTCGCCTCGCGGGAACGCACAGAAAGCTAACTTAAGACCACAGGAGATCGCCAACCTGCTGTGGGCCATGGCGAAACTGGTGGGCAGCGGGCTGGAGCGGGCACAAGGGCTTAAAGAGGCCGTGGCCGCACTGCTGCCCCGGGTGAACGCACAGAAAGACCACTTTAATCTCCATCATATCGCCAACCTGCTTTGGGCCATGGCGAAACTGGTAGGCAGCGGGCAAGAGCGGACACCAGAGTTCAACGAGGCTATAGTCGCTCTGCTACCCCACGTGAACGCACAGAAAGCTAATTTTAACCCACAGGAAATCACCAACCTGCTGTGGGCCATGGCAAAACTCGTCGACAACGGACAGACCTGGACACCAGAGTTCAAAGAGGCGGTGACTGCGCTGTTGCCCCACGTGAACGCACAGAAAGACCCATTTATTGCTCAGCATATCGCCAACCTGCTGTGGGCAATGGCGAAACTGGCGGACAAAGTGCACAAACAGACACCAGGACTCAAAGAGGCCGTGGCCGCACTGTTGCCTCGCGTGAACGCACAGAAAGCTAACTTAAGACCACAGGAGATCGCCAACCTGCTGTGGGCCATGGCGAAACTGGTGGACCACGGGCAGGAGCAGACACCAGAGTTCAATGAGGCCTTGACGGCGCTGTTGCCTCTCGTGAAGGCACAGAAAAACCAATGTAATGCCCAGGATATCGCCAACCTGCTGTGGGCCATGGCGAGTCTGGGCGAACTCATTGAGCTGAACATGGTCACCTCCACGTTCAAATCGCTTGTCGACCGAATCAGTGGCAACCCTCAGTTTTCTCAGCAAGCGATATTGATGTCGCTTTGGGGAGTAATGGTATGCTGTGCCAGGTTATCTCTGGTTCCCAATACCAGTAAAGGTAACGTGCTGGAAAAGCACATGGATGACCTGTTTATTCGCCTGGAAAATACATCCCCGGTCAATGAAGAGGATCAATACACCATTGCGATGGCCGCAAGTTGGCTTGGGAGGCCGTGTCCGTTCGTCCCCCATTACCATGCAATCGTTTCAAAACGTCAATCCGACTTCCGCAATCAACTCCAATCATGCATTCCATCTTTGAGGATTGAAGAAGAAAAGAGTCTGAATTCATTACCTCCGGTTGACCTGCTACTGCCAGATCACAATATGGTGATTGAAGTTCAGGGGCCCTTTCATTACGTGGGTGGTGATTTCAATACCAGGAATGGTTCGACACTGCTTAAAATCGCACTGTTGCAAAAAGCAGGATTTGAGGTCATTGAAATTCCGGTTAACAGGCTCTTGAATCAGGATTTAATGAAACCATACATTGATCAAATAAAAACCAGGATAGGCTGCCAGCCACAGGGACATGGCTCTGTATCACTTAAATGAACGTGGGCAGATGAGGCATAAGTTACTGCTATTAAAGCCAGGCAACCCTCAGATCACGGTTACTTGACTGTGAAAGAACATTCAGAGGAGCAAACCGGTAAACCGACAAAGAGGAAGAAAACCAACATCCAGTTAGCCATTTCAGCAAAATGAACTTTTGAACAAAACAGCAGTCTGCTTTTTATATTTTCATGAATTAAAGAAATATAAATGGATAGAAACTCTGCTGGTATCAGTGGCCAATACACAAGATCAAATAATGATTACAACCGACCGGATGACCATGCCGCTTCTTCAAGGCGTGTGCAATATAGACATGGCACCGTCGAACAGTGGGATAATCCCCTCCGTACTACCCCGCAGCGTAACGAATTTTACCACTCTTCTGACGCATGCTCTTCTCAAAATCTAATGTTCCGCTCAGTGAACTCTGCTCAAGATTTCAATGCCCTCATTAAACAAGAAGTAATGTATGATCTGGTGAGTAAATCGGGTCGTTTCGGTCATCGCTATGATGGGAGAAATCACGGTCGATATGCCAGTTCAATTAAAAAATACACATCAGCTGCTAAAAGACCGTTAAATCGAGCGGAACAAAGCCAGCTGATGCGTTTGCTGAAAAATTTCACAGCAACACGGAGCTGGAATTGGCGAAGCCTGACGACAACACTGCACTCATTTACTTCAGCGGGTGTTTTTACCCCCCATAACCCAATTGATAAGCGTGTTAAGCATACTCAAGTTGCCTTATTGTCAACGCTACTTGATGCAATAATATTCAAGTGCAACCAAAAAGCTGAAACCAGCTATATTGGTGCCCAGGGTGTCGCCAACCTACTGTGGGCCATGGCAAAACTGGTGGACAACGGGCCGGAGCGAAAACCAGGGCTCCACGAGGCTGTGGCCGCACTGTTGCCCCACATGCACGCACAGCAAGACCCATTTATTCCTCAGCATATTGCCAACCTGCTTTGGGCCATGGCGAAACTGGTGGACAACGGGCAGGAGCGGACACTGGGACTCAAAGAAGCCTTGTCCGCGCTGTTGACCCACGTGAACGCACAGAAAGCTAACTTTAAACCACAGGAAATAGCCAACCTGCTGTGGGCCATGGCGAAACTGGTGAACAACGGGCAGGAGCAGACACCAGAGCTCAACGAGGCTGTGGCATCGTTGTTACCCCTGGTGAACGCACAGAAAGACCAATTTATTCCACAGCATATCGCCAACCTGCTGTGGGCCATGGCGAAACTGGTGGACAACGGACAGGAGCTGACGCCATGGCTCAAAGGGGCCGTGGCCGTGCTGCTGCCCCTCGTGAACGCACAGAAAGCGAACTTTAAACCACAGGAAATCGCCAACCTGCTGTGGGCCATGGCGAAACTGGTGAACAACGGGCAGGAGCAGACGCCAGAGTTCAACGAGGCCGTGGCCGCGCTGTTGTCCCATGTGAACGCACATAAAGACCAATTTAATGCCCAGGAAATCGCCAACCTGCTATGGGCCATGGCGAAACTGGTGGATAACAGGCATGAGTTGACACCAGGGCTCAAAGAGTCTGTGGCCGCACTGTTGCCACACGTGAACGCAAAAAAAAACCAATTTATTCCTCAGTATGTCGCCAATCTGCTGTGGGCCATGGCAAAACTGGTGGACAACGGGCAGGAACAGACATCAGAACTCAACGAGGCCGTGGCCGCGCTGTTGCCACACGTGAAAGCACAGAAAGACCAATTTAATGCCCAGGGCATTACCAACCTGCTGTGGGCCATGGCGAAACTGGTGGATAACAGGCATGAGTTGACACCAGAACTCAACGAGGCCGTGGCCGCGCTGTTGCCCCACGTGAACGCAAAAAAAAACCAATTTATTCCTCAGCATATCGCCAACCTGCTGTGGGCCATGGCAAAACTGGTGGACAACGGGCAGGAACAGACACCAGAACTCAACGAGGCCGTGGCCGCGCTGTTGCCCCACGTGAACGCACAGAAAGCTAACTTTAACCCACAGGAAATCGTCAACCTGCTGTGGGCCATGGTGAAACTGGTGGACAACGGGCAGGAGCAAACACCAGAACTCATCGAGGCCGTGGCCGCGCTGTTGCCCCACGTGAACGCAAAAAAAAACCAATTTATTCCTCAGCATATCGCCAACCTGCTGTGGGCCATGGCGAAACTGGTGGGCAACGGGCAGAAGCGGACACCGGGGCTCAATGAGGCCGTGGCCATCCTATTGCCCGACGTGAACGCACAGAAAGCTCACTTTAAACCACAGGAAATCGCCAAACTGCTATGGGCCACGGCGAAACTGGTGGACAGCGGGCAGGAGCGGACACCGCTGCTCAAAGAGGCCGTGGCCGTGCTGTTGCCACAAGTGAACCCAGAGAAAGCTAACTTTAAACCACAGGAAATCGCCAACCTGCTGTGGGCCATGGCGAAACTGCTGGACAACGGGCAGAATAGGACACCAAAGCTTAAAGAGGCCGTGTCCGCGCTGTTGCCACATGTGAACGCACAGAAAGATAACTTTAAACCACAGGGTATCGCCAACCTGCTGTGGGCCATGGCGAAACTGGTGGACAACGGGCAGGAGCGGACACCAGAGTTTAACGAGGCCGTGGCCGCGCTGTTGCGCCACGTGAACACACAGAAAGCTAACTTTAAACCACAGGAA
>NZ_JBLYNV010000139.1:0-4002 GCF_049310165.1 Endozoicomonas sp. ALE010
ATTTCCGACCAAGGAAGAGTCAGGATGCAATCCCGCTTCATGATGCGATCATGAGCGGCCTTGCCGTCATGCATTTGAAGTATCCGTCATTACTGCAGTTTGACCGGGATTGCGTCAAAAAACCGGATAAGAAGGAAGTACTGCCCCTGATGCCAGCACCCATCATCCAGCAGGTGGATGCCTCAAAGAATGACTGTGAAAAAACGGCACTTAAGCGACTTTTGTCGAACATCTCCAGAGAGCACCCACACCTCAAACTGGTACTGAACTGTGATGACCTTTACTCTGACGGCCCTACCATCAAACTGGTGAAATCCTACGGATACAGCTTCATTATGGTGGCAAAGGACACTTCTCACCCCTCGCTTTATGAATCAGTCGATGAACTGGATAAGGCGGATCAAGTGGTGCGCTATCAGTATACCGATGAGAAGGGATACCGACACTGGTTCCGGTTCGTGAACGATGTCCCTGTTAACAATTCCCATAAAGAGACGCTGGTCAACTATCCCGAATACGTCGAAATTGATCCGAAGGGTAACAAGAAGTACGTCAACACCTGGATTACCGATATCAAACTCACCAGGGAGAACGTGGCGAAAGTCATGCGAGGAGGACGCGCCAGATGGAAAATTGAGAACGAAACGTTTAACACACTGAAAACACAGGGCTACCATCTCGAACACAATTACGGGCACGGAGAGCAGCACCTGGCCACCAACCTGGCCTGCCTGACTTTCACCGCCTTTCTCATTAACCAGATAGAGCAACTGGCTTGCAAGTTCTTCCAGCAAGCTCTTGAAGCAAAGAAGTCCAAAAAAGCGCTATGGCTTGGGATACGAGGCTTATTTGACTGGTTTGTCATCGATAACTGGGAGGATGTGTACACAGCGATTATTGGTGGCAGGAGTGTCAGCTTAAAACACCTGGTTGTTGACACCACATGAGATAACGCCGGTAGCCCTGTGTATCCTGTGTTCTGAACTTGCTGATATGTTGGCTGATAAAGTAGCCATGGTTCGTTCAACCATGAAAAACAGTCACTTGGATAATCTATTTATGCGGCTACAGAGATATGGTCAGCGGGAATTGCTGGCTCCCATTGAGGTACAGCAGGTTCTACCGTTCGCTTATCCAGATGATAATGTTCAGTACCTTCTGACCCTTCGATTGCTGACCGTTCACTAAGGCTGAGAGGGGTCGATCGGGACTGTAAATATTCCTTCAGCTTGACGACTGAAAAGCAGGGGGGCAGCACCTTCTAAATTTTTACTGGAACTCTGGGTCGCTTTAGCTAAATTAGAAGTCAGTGGTAAATCACCTGAGTTTTTAGCTGAATTGACTGACTGAAGATACCGCTCTCTTGCGATCACTGCCTGCTCTTTAGCTTCTTCCTTGTTGGAGGTTTGTATTTTGATTCTTTTGTAGGTCTTTATATAGATCTTTTGTCCCTCGGCGTAAGCGGGATCTGCCTGGTACCGCTCCTTTTTGCGCTTGGCGTAAGCGGGATCTTTGCGAAGCTCCCTTTGGCGCTCCCTTTTGCGCTCGGCGTAAGCGGGATCTGTCTGGTAGCGCTCCCGTTGGCGCTCCCTTTGGCGCTCCCTTAGGCGCTCCCTTTTGCGCTCCCTTAGGCGCTCGGCGTAAGCGGGATCTTTGCGAAGCTCCCTTAGGAGCTCCCTTTCGCGCTCCCTTTTGCGCTCGGCAAGTGAAGAACTGCCATCAACATTAACTTCTGCCTGGGTTTTTTGGTTATCACTTGTAGCTTGGTGCATGCATAACGGATTAATGACAGCAACTGTCCGTAAATCTTTTGAACTATGAATTCCGGCAGGAAGATTAGTTAACTGTAAACCTGAGCTTGTATGATTCGCTGTTGTTTGCTCCCTAATTTCAAGCTCGTCCCACGATATTAGCTCCTGAAAGGGAGTGCTTGGTGCTAGTAATAATGGATTATTAACGGGTTCATAATCATGCTGGTAAGGAACATATTCATCAAGAATGGATTGTGGTATCTCTTGAATACCTGTTCCAGAAGCGTTTTCTGAATCGAGACTTGTTAGGGATGTAATATTATATTGATTCAATGAATAAGAACGATCAGCTTCATTCTGATATGTATCTGGTCCGCTATTGTAAATAGGAATAGGGTTCAGCACTTGAACTGGTATGCCTTGATAAACAGGCTGCTGTTCGGTGGTAGCAAATTGTTGTTCTTGATCTACTAAACCTAATGCGCTGGAACAAAGATAATAAAAATAAGCATCAAATGAAGGAAATTGATTGGTTTGATACATTGAATTATCGAATTGTTGAATTACAGCTTAAGACCATGCCTTCTTATAAAAGTTCTTCTCTTTCACAACTCATTCTTTATTTATGTCAACCAAGCATAGGGATTTGCTATGGCTATTACTAAATAGTGACGTAAAACTCTTCGAAAGTCAGCGCCTCACAGATGAGGATGACGTTGGCGGGCGGGTTACAGGCAGCGAGGTCATTGATGGAAACATCAATAATCTCTTTCTTTGATTGCTGACCGATCACTAAGGCTGAGAGGGGGCGATTGGGACTGTAAATATTCCTTCAGCTTGACGACTGAAAAGCAGGGGGGCAGCACCTTCTAAATTTTTACTGGAACTCTGGGTCGCTTTAGCTAAATTAGAAGTCAGTGGTAAATCACCTGAGTTTTTAGCTGAATTAACTGACTGAAGATACCGCTCTCTTGCGATCACAGCTTGCTCTTTAGCTTCTTCCTTATTGGAGGTTTGTATTTTGATTCTTTTGTAGGTCTTTATATAGATCTTTTGTCCCTCGGCGTAAACGGGATCTTTGCGAAGCTCCCTTTGGCGCTCCCTTTGGCGCTCGGCGTAAGCGGGATCTTTGCGAAGCTCCCTTTTGCCCTCCCTTTTGCCCTCCCTTTGGCGCTCCCTTTCGCACTCGGCGTAAGCGGGATCTGTCTGGTAGCACTCCCTTTGGCGCTTCCTTTGGCGCTCGGCGTAAGCGGGATCTGTCTGGTAGCGCTCCCTTTGGCGCTCCCTTTGGCGCTCCCTTTGGCGCTCCCTTTGGCGCTCGGCGTAAGCGGGATCTGTCTGGTAGCGCTCCCTTTTGCGCTCCCTTTTGCGCTCCCTTTCGCGCTCGGCGTAAGCGGGATCTTTGCGAAGCTCCCTTTTGCGCTCCCTTTGGCGCTCCCTTCGGCGCTCCCTTTTGCGCTCGGCAAGTGAAGAACTGCCATCAACATTAACTTCTGCCTGGTTTTGTTGGTTATCACTTGTTGCTTGGTGCATGCATAACGGATTAATGACAGCAACTGGCCGTAAATCTTGTGAACTATTAATTCCGGCAGGAAGATTAGTTAACTGTAAACCTGAGCTTGTATGATTCGCTGTTGTTTGCTCCCTAATTTCAAGCTCGTCCCACGATATTATCTCCTGAAAAGGAGTACTTGGTGTTAGTAATAATGGATTATTAACGGGTTCATAATCATGCTGGTAAGGAACATATTCATCAAGAATGGATTGTGGTATCTCTTGAATACCTGTTCCAGAAGCGTTTTCTGAATCGAGACTTGTTAGGGATGTAATATTATATTGATTCAATGAATAAGAACGATCAGCTTCATTCTGATATGTATCTGGTCCGCTATTGTAAATATGAATAGGGTTCAGCACTTGAACTGGTATGCCTTGATAAACAGGCTGCTGTTCGGTGGTGCCAAATTGTTGTTCTTGATCTACTAAACCTAATGCGCTGGAACAAAGATAATAAAAATAAGCATCAAATGAAGGAAATTGATTGGTTTGATCCATTGAATTATCGAATTGTTGAATTACAGCTTAAGACCACGCCTTCTTATAAAAGTTCTTCTCTTTCACAACTCATTCTTTATTTATGTCAACCAAGCATAAGAATTTGCCAGCAATTCCCGCTGACCATATCTCTGTAGCCGCATAAATAGATTATCCAAGTGACTGTTTTTCATGGTTGAACGAACCATGGCTACTT
>NZ_JBLYNV010000140.1:0-4000 GCF_049310165.1 Endozoicomonas sp. ALE010
CGACACATCACCGGGCAGTGGCGATGAGGAAGAGACGCCCGACACCGGAGGTGGATCAGGCAGTGAGCCGGATTATGGTGAAGGCCCTGACGGTGGGAATGAAAATGGTAATGGTGGTGGCTCCGGTGGAGACGATGACGGAGAGCCGGGTGAGCTGCCGGGTGGTGGAAACGGTGGTGATGGTTCAGGTGATAGTGACAATAATGATGAGGGTTTGCTTGAGCAAATTGAGCAGTTTGCCAAAGGGTTATGGGATGGCTTGAAAGAGCAAATTTCTGGTTTGTGGGAGTTAGTTCGCCACCCTATCGAAAGTGCCAAGAATATTTATAACCTTGCAAAAGGCTTTGTTCTTGATCCAGATGGCACTATCGAACTGATTATTGAAGAACTTGGAGAGGATATTCGCGACCTTCTTGAAGGGACTGCATATCAGCGTGGAAAAGTCATTGGTGAAAATGTTAGCCCAGCTGCACTGGCCAGGATCGCAGTAAAAGTTTCCAGACTTGGTAAAGTTGCAGATTCAAAAATTGATGTTGGATGTAGTAGTTTTGTTGCAGGTACAAACGTCCATACACCGGATGGTTTACGTCAGATAGAAACGCTGCAAGTCGATGAACAGGTTCTCTCTCGATCAGATATTAGCTAGTTCTCGTCCAAAAACACAACCAATTGAAAACTGTAGATTTTATTCTGAAAAATTAAGTGGAGCCCTACTGCTATCTGGCGACTAAACTTCCCAAGACCAATAAACACAAGGGATTGCCAAAAACAGAGGGCTCCAAATGCGAAAAAAAAGCAACCCGCAGTGTAGTATGGAACTCCATTACGTACCTCATGAAATCTGCTCCCAGCTTTCCGGTATCTCGCAATGGCTTGATGCCCATCCACAGTTCAATGACTGGATTTATGAGAACTTAAGTTCTGGTGATAAACAAAACACTGGGCGGAACGGACTATCAGCAGAATCCGTACTTCGTGCGGCACTCCTGAAACAGTATTTGAATTGTGATTATGACTACTTGTCGTTTGTTTTGATGGACTCCATGCTCTTTCGAGACTTTTGTCGCCTGGAACCAAACCAGCGCCCCAGTCGCTCCAGTTTGCATGGGCTCATCAGCCTTCTTACTGCATCTACATGGGAACGGATTAATAACTGTCAGCTAATGACCGCTAAAGATCAGGGTATTGAAAAAGGGCGCACTGTGGCTATTGACAGCACAGTCACCGAATCGGATATCAAACCTCCTTGCGACAGTGATCTTTTAGCCAGTTCCGTTAAAGAAATTTGTCGTTTGCTGGGGGACAAACACTGACAGCGACACCGCTTTATGAATATACCCATCACAACCGAGCCGTAAAAGATGCGGCCAGAAAATGCATCTACGCTGGCAAAGAAGAGCGGCATCAGCATTATAAAAAACTGCTGCAGTTGACCCGAAAATCCCGGAAGGTACTTATCGAAGCTACTGTCACGCTTGCAAACGCCCGTCAGCAGGGGCAGTGTCTCTTGGCTGATGATGCCGACAAGTGGCAGGCCGATGTGGATCATCTGTTACCCCTGGTGGATGCCGTAATCTCCCAGACAGAGCGCAGGGTCTTTAAGGGTGAAAAGGTGCCAGCCCAGGAGAAAGTGGTTAGCCTGTATGAACCCCATACGGATATCATCGTAAAAGACAGGCGGCAAGTGCAGTACGGCCATAAACTGAACCTGGTTCAGGGAAAAAGTCGATTGATCCTGGACCTGGTTATTGAGGAAGGTAACCCAGCGGATTCGGACCGATTCATTCCGATGATGGAAAGACAAAAAGAAATTTATGGTCGTGTACCTCGCCAGACAAGCGGTGACGGCGGATACGCGTGTCGCGCTAATTTGGAAAAAGCCAAGGCCATGGGAATCAGCGATGTGGCTTTTAATAAGAAGCGCGGACTTGAAGTCGAAGAGATGACTAAAAGTCAGTATGTGTATAAAACGCTCTTTCGCTTCCGGGCAGGTATTGAAGCAGGAATTTCGTGGCTAAAGAGATGTTTTGGGCTATCACGTTGCCACTGCAAGGGTTCTGAGCGTTTTGACTCTCATTGCTGGTTATCGGTGGTCTGTTACAACCTGGTTATTCTGGCCAGGCACCCGGCACCATCCTGATAGCCACCTCCACGCTACATGAAAGTACCTTTCCAGCATGGTGGGAGGATGTTTTCTGCCTGCTTTTTGCGTTTTTCTCCAATATCCGTCTCAGATTAGAGAAAAAAAGGGAGGGGTTTTTCTGGATCTCTGGAATTTCAGGAAATATTAAAACGGACGTATAGTCCGATTATGATTGGCTGATGCGTTTTTGGACGAGAACTAGCTATCAAGATCAAGCCAGAAAAGTAACAAAGCTGATGAGCAGGAAGGTAGATCATTACTACCAACTGGATACGGGATTCGACACACTTCTGGTAACTGGGGAGCATCCATTCTGGTTGCAAGGGGCTGGTTGGACAAATGCTTCAGACTTGGTCACTGGTAATGCTATTGCAACTGAAAATGGAGACATTTTACTTCGTAAAGTAACCCGGGTTGAAGAGCAAGCCCAAGTTTACAATTTCAGTGTTGAGGATACACCCAGTTATTTTGTCGGAAGTAATGGGCTGTGGGTACATAACGCTAATGCCAACTGTGATATTAGTGAACGTATTGCAAGAACCAAGGCAAAACCGAGTGATCCTCTAGAGGCACCGAAAGCAAGAAAAACTATTGACCCAGAGCTGAGCCCGGCACTGGCTAAGATATATTCAAGTATGGACTCGGGAAGGAGGCGCTTTCTTGAAAGTGGTGTTTTAAAAAAGCCTGTCCAAACTAAAGCACCTAATGAGTTTGTAAGTTCGGATGAGAATGCAATTATTCGAGGAAAATCTGTAAAATACTTGGATGGTGCTATGAAACCATTTACTTTTTCAGTAAAAACCAAAAGTGGTAAAAGGATACGTTACGATGAAGAAGGATTTCCTGACTTGAGTGATCACCTCTATGAAGGGCCTGAAATAAAATATAATACTGTAACAATTAAACTTTCAGGTGTTGATAGGTAGGCTGACTTTAAGGTTGCAGATAGACTTGCTGGAATTTCTAAGAAAAGACGAGATGAGCTAGACCTTGTATGGCATCATCATCAAGATCTTGGAGTTATGCAGCTTGTATCAAGAGAATCTCATAATGCAGCAAGACATACTGGTTCTATTTCAATTTTCAACCAGTTGATTGAAAAAGGTATTATGCAGGGCACAAAATATAAAAGGTAATTGAGAGGATGTTATATGTTTGATCTTTGTATTGATTATGTAACCAAATACCCTTTTCCTGGGGAGGAAGCCGTAGTTGGTTTTGAAGCTAGACTTGGCATATCTCTTCCTGAAGATTATAAAGAATTTATTAGGAGCTATCATGCTGGCTATTTTGGTGAAAGATCAAGCTTCAAGTTAGGTCATATAACTAAAGAGCAGACCAAGCAATATGGTTCTGTAAGGATGTCTTGGATGTACGGTTTTACAAGTCATGTGGGGTATAACATTGTAGAAAGTCATCCATCCTATGATTTAGGAGAACCTTGGAATAAAAACTATCTTGAAATAGGGGCAGATGAGGGGGGGAATTCTGTTTTTATAGGGCTATCACGAGAAAATTATGGCCATATATTCTGGATTGACCATGAGTATGACTATACCGATGACCCTAATGAGGATGAGCCCAGGGGGGAAAAGGACATGGTTCATTTGGCAGACAGTTTTACTCAATGGGTGAGCAGTTTTAAGGAGTGATTAAGGGAGTATTGCTCCCTTTGCTATCGCCCCAGCTTGCAAGAGGAACTACCATCGGATGAGGAAAATTGCCCTGTGCTTGGTGTTGTCCGTAACAGGTGCGTTGGCTCATGTTGAGCCGCCGGTTCAGTCCAGAGAGTTGCAAATTCTCTGGACTGGCCTGGGTTATCAGGTGGGTATTGACAATGATCCACCCTGGTCAGGT
>NZ_JBLYNV010000141.1:0-3939 GCF_049310165.1 Endozoicomonas sp. ALE010
GAGGTACCATCTCCGGCCAGCGACGCATCCTTCAGCTCGGACTTCTTGATCATGCCGCACACCCAGGGTGGCAGTACCAGCCAGCGGCCGGACTCGGGAATGTTCTTCTCGTCCAGCAGGGTGCCCATATCGACGATGTAATCCAGCACATTGGACTTATCCACAACCACGCCGGTACCACCGCCATCGATCTTGTTATCTGGATGGACATCGGTATAGATATTCCCAAGTACATCGCCGTCTACCGCGATCTTCACGTTTTCTGCTGCATCAGCAGAAGACTCGTTGATCAGCTCGATATTGGACTGGACACTCTGGATATAGTCATCAATAAAGGCGTAGTACTTGGTCTTGTCGATGGGCATTTCCACCTTGGGTGGCTCCAGATCCTGATACTCAACCCCCACGGCACGGTCATAATCCGCTACCGTAATATCGGGGCGGGTACGGATCACTACCTTGGAGCCTTCCGACTGGATCTCACCTTCCCAGTTGGTGTTGCAGATAGCCGACAACACAGTTCGTTTATAGAACTTCGCGTTGAGCTTTTTGGAATAAATAACGGACAGGGCATTTGCCATAGCCCCCGTTGGAAACGTGGTCGTTGCCATGATTCAGATCCCTTGAATCTCTTTCGAGAAACGATTAGAGCCTGCCTCCCTGCTTGATCCACTGGGCCAGAATTTCATCGAGTTTTTCTTCATTGTCGTTAAACTCTTTCTGCGGCATGGCCGCAATCTGGTCCAGTGTCATTGCCGGTTGGCGACCCTGAGTGGTCGGTTTCGAGCGGGACCGCACTGGCGGTTCGCTCATCTGTTTTGCCTGCTGCATTTTTTGCGCTGGATCAGGTGCAGGTTTGGGCGCAGGCTTATTCAGACCGGCAGCCTCTTTATAGAGACTCATGACCTGCGCTGCCCCTAATGGGCTGACACGACTCAGCTCCTGAACATCAGCCGTTTGTCGTGCAAACCAGCCTTTAAAGTCCTCACTGGCAGAGATCTGCTCCACATCAGGATGAAGACTGCGCAACTTGCTCCAGAATACCTGCCGGGCCTGCTCCGCGTCCTGCTCCTGCCGTGCCTTCTCAATAGCCACCAGCCGCTGCTCCAGTCTCCGGTTGAGCTGTTCTGACTCATCCAGCTTGTTAAACACCGGATCCAGCTCCTGGTAGTCCTTACGGAGTTCCTGAAACTGATCAGACGGCTCTGGTTCGCTATTGGGTTGGTTCGGCTGACTCAGATTCTGCTGACTGAGCAGATCCACTTTGGCCTGCAGCAAAGCGATCTGTTGCTGTAGCTCTATATTGCTGCGCTCCAGATCAGCGGCTTTTTGCGTCGCCCGGGTCATCAGGGCATGGGCATTCTTGCGGGACTCTTCCGCTTTGGTGTACTTGTCCTGCCAGTCTTCACCGCTCTCTTCACGAGATGTGGGGGCAGGCGGCTCTGACTCTTCGTCTGTCGCTTCCGGCTCCGGTGCAGGTGGCGGGGGTAACTCATCAGCGGGCGGGTTCTGGTCGGTCTGCTTGTCCTGCTCGTTCTCTTGTTGTGCAAAAGCGGCAGGGGCTTCCGTATTTAGACCCATAAGGGCTGCAAGTTCGGCGTCAGTTTCCTGATCCAACTGTTCGGCATCGATTGCCATCTTCACTCTCCCTGTGGGGCGCTGAGGCTTGTCCACATTTGGTTTAGCCTGATCTTGTGGGGCCTGGGCTTATCCACATATTTCAGGCATTCACCGGTGACCGCTCCATGCGTTACCGGCATACCGCCCATCCCTGGGCATAAAAAAACCGCCGAAGCGGATTGGTTTTTACTGCTGTTTCAAATACGTCGCTGCCCTGAGCTGCAAGGCGATAAGGTCATCCAACTCCTGCACTCTACCCTGCAGGACGCGCAAATTGGTTGAATCCTGGCACGTTGCCAGTTTCTCCAGCAGCAACTTGCGTCGGCGCAGAAGATACTCCTCCACCACGTCGTACTCCGGACGATTGCTCACCGTCAGAACGGCTTCCGCCTCCTGCGGCTTCAGGTGCATGGGATTGGGCATAGAGTTCTTCCTCGGGTCTCAGGGCTTTATCCGGATCAATATCCAGGGATTTCAGGTATTCGTTATACAGATAGCGATGGTCAGTCATGGGACCCAACACCGGATTCATACTGACGTTCAGGGCATTCATCATCCGCTCAGATTGCAGCTCTTTGGCAACCAGCGCAGCACTGCCCATGGCCACCACATCCAGATCACCCCGCTTGGCATCTTCGCTATCACTCCAACGCATAGCGAAATTAAACAGACTGTCGATCAGGGGAACGGTTGCGTAGTCGTCTATATTTTTCACCACACTTTTCAGGGCCACATTGGCCGCAGTCATCAGCATGCTCATACCGCTGGCGGTTTTGTTCAGGTTCTGGGTCTGTTCGCCATGGGTGTAACTGGGGAGCGATGTTTCTTCATCCGCAAATCTTCGGAACATTTCAAAGATGCCGGACAGATCCTTTTGATTGCTCTGGATATTGATGGCCTGAATCATCGGGCCTTCTCCGGCCTCACCATCATAAAACCAGAGTCGATAGGGATAGATCTTCTTGGCATCTTCCAGGCTCATGCCTTCCGGAAATTTGCTTACATCCATTTGAAACATGGGACCAGCGGTCAGGGCTGCATTATCCAGCAGGGCTCTGCCGGTGGAGTTCATTACATCCTGACTGTCGTTCATCATGTAGGGGATACCGATGCCCCAGAATCGATGCAAAACACTTTCGTAAGGGACAAACTTGTAAGGGATAGCTTCCGGCTTCAGAGGATTCAGCCTGGCCATAATCATCCGGCCATCGCAGATCCAGATATTGGCCTGGTACTCTGCCTGCTCATCAATATCGGTAACGCCATACTCCATCAGCTGATGGCCATCTACCGGCCCCCAGTACTCCAGCACATCAAAACGCTGGGGCGAACCGTACTGCTCATCATTGTTGTTAATGTTTCGCAGCTCTCGCTCGTAATCTTCAGGAACATGATTACCCTGGGGAGACTCCATCAGAATGGCGTGAATGGTGTCCTGTTCAAACCCGGGGCTACCTGCTAATTCTCTGAACTCATGTTTGGTTAGAACATGGCGTCGAAACAGATCGTTCGGCTTGCCTGGATCATGGGAATAGGGATCCGGAAACAGATCAAAGACACTGGCCCATTCAATATCCGGCTCAATGCTCTGGTGATCGGTGAGCTTCCATTCGTCACCTTCACTTTCCCACTTCTCATGGTTCCGAATATTCAGAGTGGCTACCTTGATGCAACCGGTTCCCAGGGTTACCTGCTCACGAACCATTTTTTTGATTTCGGTAAGTGCGTTGGCATTAATCAGATAGTCCTTGATCAAACGCTTCATCTTCATGGCAGCGGTATTGGCCTTTTCCAATGCTTCCGCCATCAGTTCCCGCTCCATTTCATCGTTACGTTCCTGGATGAGTTGGTTTCGGGTTCGGGGATCAAGTCGATATGGCAATAGTTCCTGAATAGCCATCATCCGGATCTGCTGCTTAATGGCGGCAGGAATATCAGACAGTGGACTGGGAACAATATCCCAAAAGGAATCCACATTCTGAAACAGCAGATCAATAAGTCGTGAGTAGGCAGCATTGACTTTGGTGGCAGTGATCTTGATAAACACCCGGCTCAAGGCCTGCTGCTCTTCCATCACTTTTTCTTGCTCGGGACCGTATTCACCCTTTACCGCCCGCAACGCATTCAGCCACTCATCTTCCACTTCCCGCCGGGCCTCCCGGTAACCCTGCCAGCGGCTGTAGAGATCGGAAGCAAAGGCATCACGCACCGCCTGTTCACGACGCTCCTTGTCCAGAGAAGAGTCCAGCTCCGCCTGAGTCACCTCATCCGGAGTGGCCACCATCACCAGTCCGTGTTCCATTACCTGACCTTCTTGCC
>NZ_JBLYNV010000142.1:0-3876 GCF_049310165.1 Endozoicomonas sp. ALE010
CTGCCCAACCTGCCACAGGCCTGGCCTGAGCACCTGAAACACCAGGCCCGTGACCGGCTATTAACCCTGTACAACCAGTTCCGGGCGCTGCTGGAGCAGACTACACCCAGAGATATCATCGATGTGCTGGCCACCGTTCGCCAGATTCTCCGTCACTGTGCCGCTACCGTGAGCACGCCTGGGCAAGTCAACGCCCTGGTCCGGCGGGCATTTATGGACAGTCTGGCCGGTGCCGTCACCCATGACTGCCAGCAGCGGCTGGACACCCTCAACCACTGGTACCAGGGCCAGTACCCGGAAGATCCGTCCTTGATAGCAGGGGTCGACCAGAGCTTTGCTGTTTTCCTGCAGGAACTGCAGGCCACCAACTCCGATGGTGACTTCTCGCCAAAGCCTGTCCAGCAACTGGCTTACCGCTACTGGCAAAGTCTGGACAAGGATGACTCGGGGCGCACCGCCATTCTGGTGGAAGGCCCGGCAGGCTGGGGCAAGGACTTTGTGCTGGACAGAACCATCCGGCTCTGGCAACAACAGCAAGGGATGAATCGCCCGTTTGTTCATATCAATGCCAACCCGAACCAGTGGACCACCTTGGCAAAGAGCGTCAAACAGGCCATGAGCCGGGGGCAACTGATTGCCATCAGTGAGCTTAACCTGATTCCCAGCCACTACGTAGAAGGGTTGCTGAATAATGTGTTGACTGGCCATGCAGCGCCGGGATTTCGCCTGTTTGCCACCATCAATCCCGGCTATTTCGTCGGACGGGAAGCGCTGAGCCTGGCCCTGACCAGCCGCTGCACCCAAATCAGGCTGGCAGCCCTTGACACGGAAGACCTGGCAAGGCTGGTGCAGGGATTGCCCGAGATACCTGACGGGTTGCCCCAATGGCTGGCGGATCACTTCCACCAACTGGCCACAGCACTGCATCAGCAGAACCGCCCGGTGCAACTGCCACTGGACGACCTGTTCAGCAGCGCCCGGCAGCTGGCCAGTCAGCGGCCTGAACATTGGAATCAGGCCTTGCGACAACACCTGTCACTGCCCTTTCGCGCTTTAAAGACACCGCTGCCCCCGCTGCAGGAAGATACCGCAAGCCTGGCACGAATCAAGCAAGAAGAACGGCGCCGGGCCCTTGAGACCCTCGCCAATAGCATGCCCGGACTGTTGACGCCCATCACGGTACAGCTCGGGTCTGCACTCCGTTGTCGTGACCGTGAAATCACGGTGACACCGGAGACAACAGATCAAGACATCATGACGATTGTGCAGGCCATGCAACAAGGCCCGGCGATCAACCGCAAGAGCAGGTCAACGGTAAAGCCGAAAAAAACCGGTCATTCGGCTTACCCCTCCACATTTGACGATATTGTGGCTCCCCAGCACTTCAAGATCACCAGGTACTTCCCCGAAACCCCTTACGATGCCCGCCAATATCGTCTCTCCTTTGTGGAGACCCTTCTGGATGAAGACGGCCGGTTGCGCGACTACCCCATCGACTGGACAAATGGCACGATAACCCCTGTGCCAGGATGGCCTGATGATACCGTCTGGCGGACCGACCTTGGCACCGATGAACTGCCCGGCAACATTGCGTTAACCCTGAATAACCAGTGGCAGCCCTTGCCTGCCCTGACGCCCTCGGACCAGCTCCGGGCACTGCGCTGCACCCCGGACACCCCCATCGAGCTGGCCCGAAGCGAGCTAACAGGGCAACTGTTAATCAAAAGTAAGGCATCCTCAGTATCACCTGTAACGGTGGACTTTATCATTGCCCCCGGGCGAACCTATTTTACCCCACTGAGACCGGGCGAGTCTCTGACATTACAAGAGGGATTGTGCAGTCAACGGCTTGTAGAAGTCCTGGAAGAAAAGATTTTTTACTCCGAAACGAACAGCTGCAAAGCCTATGAAGAGCTGCGTGATATCAATGGGGCCCTGGATATCCCGCAACGACTCAGGGCGTTGATGGATTGGCTGGATACATTTTCCGACAGCAAAAATGTGACCGGACAAGATGACCAGCTGTTGCTGAATATGCTCAGGGAGAAACAAGGGGTTTGCCGACACAAGGCGGCGATCTTCCAAATGCTCTGTCACTATTGGGGAATTCCTGCCCGGCAAGTAGTGAATGTTTCGCACCGTTTTGTTGAGATCAGCCCCGATGGCGGCCAAACCTGGCGACAATACCAACTCGGTGGTGGCGGACGGGTTACAGCAGATATCACAGAACCCGACTGGGGGGAGTATGGTCAACCAGGTGGTTCTGACCTGAAGCCACCCGCTACAAGAGGGTATGCCTTTTCCAACCGATTTATCAATTCAACGGAAAGAGGCTCTGTGTTACGGCACAAAATTGAGAAGTCTCTTGAACGTCTTGAAGATTTATTACTGTCGTGCAATAAAAGATCAGTGCTGACTGATATTATGCACCAACTTAAAGATAACTATGCTGCATTCAACAGAGGACCTGAATACTCCAGAGTTTTGCCGAAGGATTGGGGGGTGCTATTATCGCCACAAATGTTTTGCCTGTTTGGTGACAAAATACAAGACTGGGAATGTATCATAGAGAAAAGTGCCTGGAATTTTTCAGCAGTCAGAAACCATTTAAGAACAACTATCAAAAATAAACTGAAACCATTATTTCGACTGATACATGCACAAGAGCCTGATGTGCACTATTTGAACTGGCTATGTGACCTTTACCGCTCGGTGCCTCAATTTCTGAAATATGAATTATTGACCATCCTACAGACGCTCTGTGGGTCCTGTGATTCCTGTCAGTTAAAAAGCCGGGTAAAAGGAATGCTTGAGTCTTATTCTCCAGGACCCAGAACGGATAGCCTTCTTGAATACGAAAATCCACGATTTTCACAGTACTGCATAAACCTTTTCAAAACGATGACCTTGAGCCACTCCCTTTTGGGGCGACTATCCCAGCCTTGCATCCATCAACAACTCCACCACCAGCCTGTGGGCAATAGCATTATCATCCCTGAAAAACTGATTTCCGGCGAGGCGGCTTTCCTGAACGTATCAAAATCTACAAGCTACAAACCTATTATTTTCGACTGTACTTCTTTGTCCAAAAATGCGATGAACGATAAGATTGCTGAAAAAATAAAATCCGGCTTAAAGCCAGTAATTAGCGAAATATGTGAAAGTGAAAAGGTTAGTGTTACCAACGGAGCAATAAGAAAAATATTCTTTATTTGGCTGGCAGCGCATCACAGGAATGATACCACTCCTCCAATTTGGGTGACTCAACAATATAATATCTATTCTGAGGCAAAGCGGCCTGGCTATGAGCCGTTGCTTACAGCTGCTAATCAGCAAGATGCCCCCATGACCGAATTAAAATTACCTCCAAAACGTTTAAAAGAGTATTTTAACCGGCCTTCCGCTGTCGTTCTTCAGGCGGATGATTTGCTTGTTCTTTTAGATGAGTTTCTTGCACAGATCGAAAATAGGTAGTGGCTCTTTCAGGATTCCAGACCAATGTTTCGTGAGCTATAGACAGTGTTCATAGTAGAGCAATCCAAAAGCCAAATAGAGCCTGAGTAGCCAAGTAATTGTCCTTAAATAATTCCGACATTTAGAACTCACTCTCCGTGCATCCTGAGCGGAGTCGAAGGGTGCCTGGCACAATCTATCATGCCTCGGAGTTAACGCCCTTCGACAGGCTCAGGACGAACGGAGTTCGGAGGCTCCGAAATGTGTAAATTATTCAAGGACTATTCCTAACCAAATGAAATTATATTTTCTGGCTACTTATGATTTCGTTTGTAGTAATGCCATCAGCATACCGGCCAGCCAGTTGAACTGGTTTTCCTTTCGGTTGAGCATCCACTCATCATGAATTGTCCATTTAGCCCT
>NZ_JBLYNV010000143.1:0-3861 GCF_049310165.1 Endozoicomonas sp. ALE010
CAAATTGAAACTGAAGATTAACTCCCGGAAAAGTAAAGTTGTGAAAGCAACAGAAAGCGAATTCCTGAGTTTCACCTTCACAGGGAAGAAAATTCGCTGGGCCCAGAAGTGTCTGGACCGGTTCAAATACAGGATACTCAAGTTGACCAGTCGTCGCTGGGGTGTCTCAATGCAACATCGGTTACGCAAATTGGCACAATATATCCGGGGTTGGATGGGGTATTTCCGGTTATCGGAATATTACCGATCAATTCCCCTGCTGGATCAATGGATACGTCGGCGAATCCGTTGCTGTTTTCTGAAGCAATGGCGCAAGCCGAAAACCCGTTTTAAAAATCTGGTCAGGTTAGGCGTTGATAAAGTGAACGCTGCCAAGATCGCAATCGCAGCCAGCAGCAAAGGGTATTACCGTCTGAGTAAAACTTATGCGGTACAACAGGCACTGAATAACAATTACCTCGCGAAAGTTGGGCTTGTTTCATTGAAAGACTTATGGGTCAGGTTTCACCATCATCGTTGAACCGCCCGGTGCAGACCCGCATGCCGGGTGCTGTGGGGAGGGTTGGAGAAAGACCAGCCCTTACCCGATTTAAGTGCGATTAGGTATTAGTAACCACCACAATCTCCACCGCCTTGTTCACAAGACGCTTTATTTCTTGATGGATGTTTACATGCTTCTGAATTGGGGTCTTCACACACAGCTACGGAGCCACCACAAGTCCATGCTCCTTTGTACTTGCAATAACAAGCGGTATTATCAGGAGCTGGGTCTACAATTTTACAGCCACCGCCTTTAAATGCACCTTTTCCCCTATAATCACAATCACAACTTAACCCAGCTTCTAAGGATGAGCTATTAGCTAATTTTGTAGTTTCTGTTTTTTCATGTGTATTTGTACATCCACTTAAGACAAATATGAAAGCAGAAAGAAATATACATTGAATTGCTTTATACATACCTAATTCCCTTTAGTACACTATTTAAGAAATTTATCATAACTACCAGTTCACTTTAAATCATATTCTTCTCAAGAGCTACAAGGTCTCCTTAGACCTAGAGTACTTTTCATATATGGATCATAGGACAAATCGCATGATCAAGTAGTTGAACCAAGCCGCTAACGCGGCAAAAAATACCGTTCATTCCAGCCACCCCACCATTGCCAATACTTCCTGATATCCGTACCACTCGGGCGCGGCTTATATAAGGAAGCAACATGGAACGTTCTGAACAAAAACGGTTTGACAAACTGTATCAAAAACACCTCACTACCCTGAAACTCCAGGGCAAAAGCCCATCCACCATTGATCTCTACAGCAGGCCACTACGACGGGTGGCAGCCTTCTTTGATCGTTGCCCCGACACGCTCAAACCCGATGACCTGAAAACCTACTTTGCGGCACTGGTGGAATCCCACTCATGGAGCACGGTCAAAACCGACCGCAATGGGCTGCAGTTTTTCTGTAAACACGTACTGGGAAAACCCTGGCAGTTTGTGGACATCATTAAACCACCCACCGTTAAAAGCCTTCCGGTCATCCTGACCACCACTGAAATTGAGTTACTGCTCAATAAGGCGCGGAAGCTGCGCTATTACACCATTCTTCTGACCCTTTACAGATTGATGAGCTGGGTTTGAAAGGAGACGACTAATGAACCTCTCCGATATAGCCGATCAATATGCCGACCGTTTCCTGGAGAAATACAGTCAACGTCTTCTACCCAGACAACTCAAGGCGCTCAACGCCATACGGGGTTGTCGAACCCCGGCTTCAGGCATGACGCTGCTGGAATGCAACGGCTGCCAACTCCGGGAACAAAAACCACTGTCCTGTGGACATCGTCACTGCAATCGCTGTCAGAACACCGATACCAGCGAATGGTTGCAACGGCAAAGACAGAAACTGTTGCCCGTTGAATACTTTATGGTGACCTTCACCTTACCAGCGCAACTGCGGGCTCTGGCTTGGCAACATCAACGACAGGTGTACGATTTACTGTTCAGAACAGCGGCTGATACCCTGAAACAGTTTGGAGCCAATGACAAAAAACTGGATGCTGACCTGGGAATGACCGGCGTCATGCACACCCACAGCCGACGGCTGGATTACCATCCCCATATACACTTTGTCGTGCCCGGTGGTGGCATCAATACCCGACGAAAAGAGTGGCGCAAACTCACAGGTCACTATCTTTTCAATGGCAAGAACCTGGCCATGGTCTTTCGAGCAAAACTCCTTCGCGCCCTGGACGAACAGGGACTACTATCACTAAGCCTGAAAACAAGGCTGCCCAAAGAGTGGGTCGTCAATTGCAAACGGGTGGGCAAAGGATTACCGGCACTTGAATATCTATCCCGGTATTTGTACCGGGGCGTGATCAGCGACAACAATATCCTGGCCAGCAAACGGGGAAAGGTGACCTTCTCTTACCTCAACAGTGAAACCGGCAAAAAAGAGACGCGAACCCTGCCTGGGGAAGATTTCCTGTGGCTGGTACTGAAACATGTATTACCCAGGCGATTTCGACGATCGCGGGATTATGGATTTTTACACAGCAACGCCAAAAAACAATTATCACTGGTGCAACTGGTTTTACACGTCATGGTCAAAGCAGTAGAACCCGTGATTCGTCCGCAATTCAAATGCAGGCATTGCGGCGCAGCGATGAAGCACATTGCGTTCAGCTTCCTGAAACCGACCTGAGTTGCCACAGCAACAAATACCGCCATTCACAAACAGGGAGAAAAAGTAAGCTCAGCCAGACAGATATGACATACCCCGGACTACCGTAATGCAGTGGTCGGGAGACACTCATCCTGAATAAATAGTGTTCTGAAAAAACGCTCTGATTCAAGATCCGCCAGAAAAGTAAACTTCAATAGACCTTCCTCGCCAGAATTCAACCCGGGCTTGTGCAACAACAGGATAAGATTGCGGCTGGGCGCAATCTATCCTTATTCGTTATGCGCTTTTATGGGCAGAAAACCTTAAACGTACATAGTCAGCTACCCAGCCGTTTTCTTTTGTATAAAGTTTAGGCTTTACCAGTGCCTCTATTTGGTTCAAAAATTCGTTCTTTGAGGAGGTACTCATTGAAGATGTGGTATGTTCGGCAAATATGTCAAGCCATTCTCTTATACCTGAAACTAGTGGTGTTGGCCTTTCGATCAACTCAATTGAATCTACGATAAAACCATTTCTTTCTAGTATTTTCTGATATTGCTTATCTGATGGAAAGAACCAAGGTGATTGGTAACAACCAAGTTTAGGATTGCTTTTGAATACGTAATCAATCGCATCAGTTATAGTTTTTATGTTACCAATGCCGCCAAACTCACCGATAAATCGGCCATTTGACTTCAGAGCACTAAAAACACCATTTAGAACAGAGTCATAATCTGTCATCCAATGAAGAGCCGCATTACTGAATACAGCGTCAAAATGTTCTCTGAATTTTAGTTTTTCACCGCTTAGACAATATGCTTCAATACCTTTTTCTTTTGCTGATGAAACCATTGACTCACTAAAATCAACCCCAATAACTTCACAGCCAAATGATTCTAGTTTTTTTGCTAAGGTTCCATCACCACAGCCAAGATCTAATATTATTTCACCATTTTTGGGGGCCAGTAGATCAACTACAGGAAAGCCAAGCTCTGAGACAAATGAAGCATCTTTTGAATATTTTTTAGAATTCCACTTTTGGGACACTGAACTCTCTCCTATGGTGCGCATAACGCCAAATTCAGGGGCGCCGTAGGCGTCCCCTGGAATTTTTTGGTACGCCCGGCATGGGCATGAACTGATGGGGTGAAAGTCCCCTGTGGGAGAACCTACATCTGACTGGCGGTAAAGACG
>NZ_JBLYNV010000144.1:0-3818 GCF_049310165.1 Endozoicomonas sp. ALE010
GGCGATATTCATTGCTGGCCACCATGGTTACATTGCCTTCTATGGAACCCACGGTGGAGCCACTTAACGTGGTGGATGTTTGCAGGGTATCCAGAGACTGCTGCTGTGAGCCTAAAGTGACGCCAATGCCGCCGCCGCTGAACAGGCCACTTTTCTTTTTATCTTCAAGGTTCTGTTGTTGCTGGGTGTTTTTTGTGGCTACTAGAACAATGTTGTCTGCCTGTAACGTAGTGCTTGAGGTAGAGACAGCCCTGGTGCCTCTCACTTCAACAATTGAGCTCAGGCCTTGGTGAGATTAATAATCAAGATCTGTCCCCGATTACTTGGTGTCCCGAAATAGTGATAAATGGAAACATTTCATTGAAGATATCCTCGATATGGGGATTATTCTCCAAACACTTCAGCGCAACAGAAGAAGATACTGGCATATCATATACCTCGCGTCCTCTCTTGATAGCGATGCCAAACAAAGCAGCATCTTCTTCGTTAGAACGTTTCCAAACAGGTGTAAACCCTATGGTTTTGTAGATATCCGTAAGACTTCCTTGAAAACTTATCAAATCAAATATAAATGGAGGTATCTGATCTAACTCCACTTTATCGACAATCATCATCGCCCATTTATTAAATTCCTCTACACTGACTGAAGAAGAGAACAGGCATCCCATCACAAAACCAATTGCTTCACTATCATCTTTCGTTAAGCTCGACAGCTTAATCTTACTTGCCATTTGACATTCCCTCCCAACCAATATGTCCTGTGCGCTTGTGTATATCTCGTGGAACTAACTGCATTCTTCCTGTGTCCTGATGATGGTGCCATGAGAAACCATCAATAGTTTTTGAACCACGATTGATTTGACGAAGCTGATCAGCTGAGAATTTGGAAGCATTCACCTCCCCTCTTTGAATCGCATCAGCTAAGCCCTTTGATGCCATCTTCATCTGGTCATCATAGCTAGCAGTTCTAAAAGCTTCTATGGGGATTCGTGTATCAAAGGCAGCCACATCATCAAAAATTGGAAAACCTCTACGATCAAAAACAACTCCAGTTACCGGATGCCTTTGGCCAGCAAACTTGACATTTTTTGCATTCAAAGGAGGTGCTGTAGTGGAGGTAACTTTCTCTGCACCATAACCATCACTAAGTTCCTTTCTGACATTGGTAGAATCATATGGAACCTCATTGCCAAGAATCCCATTATCAGAACTAGCCAAGCCACCATTTAACTTGGCCCCATCATCTTTTACAACACTTGTTTTATTCAGATTTGTAAGATTACCACTATCACGATCAGCTGTAATCCTCGTCAACTGATCATCCGTACCAGAAAACCACTTGCCACCTTTCTTAACAACTTTCAGCCCGTACTTACCCAGCCTACCTGCCAATGCCTGAGCAACATAGTCAGTCCCTTTTTCAGCTGCCAACTCTTCAACTGTTTTTTCTCCATCTCGAACTGCTTTGGCATCATCCCATATCTCGTAGGCTGTAAAAGCCATATCAGCAACTTTGATTACTGCTATACCGAGACCAATACAAGCCCCGCCACAAAGTGCATTATTCTCCGCCTCAATCTGCCCGGCAGCCGCTGCAACCTCTGTTTCCCCTCCTGCCGCCGCAGTGACACCCGCAATCAGATTGATGACCAGATTTTTACGCTTTTCTCTTTGTTGTGAAGTAAGCTGTTCACCCTTTTCCTTGAGTAGATTGTTAATCACAACACTGGCCGCAGCACCGGTTGCACTACTGCCACAGCTGGCGCCTTGTGCAGCTGCACCGGCACAACCAACCAGCCCCTGTAAAGCAGCACGGGCATTTTTATCATCCAGATAGTCGGCGAGATGTTTTACTTCCTGTGTTGCCAGTGACTGCAAATAACTGACTGCTGCTGACTGCACCATCTGGCTGGCACTGCCCGTTACGTTGCCGCTGGCTGCTACCGAAAGGGCTGTGAGAACCGTTCGTCCTGTGCCTCCCATCTGCCAGGTATCCAGTTCATTCAGATTATTTTCAATCTGTCGTATGAGAGCAGGGTCTTGCTGGTCAACGGGTTTTGCACGCTCTTCATCAAGGGCTTTCTGGTTGGTATCAGCGGCTTTGGCCTGCTGTTCAACAAAAGTATTGACCTCTGAGACAAATGCACGGGTGATTTCAAATCCGGTCTGAATTTCCTGCTCATCAAAGATCCTGTCCAGCGCATTACTGTCAGTGCTGCTGTTCACATCCCGGTTGAGTTCAGCGACCGTGGTATCAGCGTCTTTATCGGTCAGCTGTCGCTGCTTTTCTTCGTTGGTAATGGTGACAGCACCACCACTGATGCCACTTTGAGTTGTACTGCTGTCGTCGTCCGAAGCGGACAGCGCGGAAGGTGCCGACACGCCATCAGTGCTAAAGCCGAGGTTGGCACTGGTAGCGTCGTACTCTGCCCTGTTCTCTATATCAGAGTTCGTCAGGGTGCCCGTGGTCAGGCTGTTTTTATCACCGGCTATGGCTTCATCACTGCTGGCAATCAAAGCACCTTTAAGATCGGTGTTGTCACCAACCGTAATATCAAAGCCCTCGTCTCCAGCCTTGATGCCTGACTGTTCTGTGACACTTCGGTAGTCGCTGTCTATATCGGTTTTGCCTATATTGGCGCTGACTGAGCTGGCACCTGCACAGAGTGGAGGCACACAGATGCTGACTCCAACTCCGCCACTTTTCTGTTCAGACTCGTATGTACTGGTATCCTGCAGGCTCTCAATATTCAGATCACCCCCCACATCGGCGACGACCTTTTCACCTTTGACTACAGCGCCTTTTAGGTTGGTGTCTTGACCAGAACTCAGATCAACCTGGTTGCCTGCATTGATCTGCGTGTTTTGCCAGGTAGTGTCGACACCTTCAGCATTGCCACGATTACCCGACACGCTGGCATTGAAACTCAAACCATTTTGTGAACCTCCAAACTTGAACGAGGCCCCAATACTGGCACTACTGCCGTTGCTTTCAGAATCCAGTTCTGCGGTATTTTTAGCGGCAAGAAGGTTAATATCATCTTCGGCGTTCAGGTTGGCGTTATTGCCAGCATTTATGTCGCTGCCAGTAATTGAGATATCTGAATCATTGCCTGCGCCACTGGCATTAAGGGTAATATCACCACCGGCCACCAGAGTGGATTTGTGAGCATTGTTGCTGGTACGTGTTGTGGTACTTGCCTGTTTGCTGGTGCCGAGGCTGGCACTGATTCCAACACCCGCAGCATCTGCCATATCCTTTGGTGTTTCTGCCTGAGCCACTGCCGTGGCACCGTCGTATGCCTGTTTGGCTGACAGTGCAGCAGTTGCACCGGCCAGTGCTTTCAGGCGGTCGTTATCGGTCTTGCTGCCCAGCTCTTTCATTAGATCCGCAGTTTGCAGGGCGGTGATGATGGAACTGGTGACGCTTACCGTAAGGCCGGACTGTTTGAAACTCTGCTTTTCTACGGTGCTGTTTTCGTTGTGGCCTGCCTCGACGATAATATTTTTAGCATCGACGGATATATCCCCGGCTGGTGTATTAACATCACTAGCCGTCTGGTGATATTCATTGCTGGCCACCATGGTTACATTGCCTTCTATGGAACCTACGGTGGAGCCATTTAACGTGGTGGATGTTTGCAGGGTATCCAGAGTTTGCTGCTGTGAACCTATCGTGACGCCAATGCCGCCACCACTGAACAGGCCACTTTTCTTTTTATCTTCAACTCGACTCTAAAGTTTTAGTCTGATTATTGGGTCAAATTTGAGCAGGTCTCACTGCTGCTACTCGGACTTTAGCTGCGCAGGGTCTTCAT
>NZ_JBLYNV010000145.1:0-3685 GCF_049310165.1 Endozoicomonas sp. ALE010
GCGGACTCCGGGCAGGAGCGGACGCCAGAGTTCAACGAGGCCGTGGCCACGCTGTTGCACTGCGTCAACGCACAGAAAGACCAATTTATTCTTCAGAATATCGCCAACCTGCTGTGGGCCATGGCGAAACTTACGGACTACGGGCAGGAGCGGACACCAGAGTTCAACGAGGCCGTGGCCGCGCTATTGCCCCGGGTGAGCGCACAGAAAGACCAATTTATTCCTCAGCAGATCGCCAACCTGCTGTGGGCCATGGCGAAACTGGTGGACAACGGGCAGGAGCAGACACCAGAGCTCAACGAGGTCGTGGCAGCGTTGTTGCCCTGCGTGAACACACAAAAAGACCAATTTATTCCTCAGCATATCGCCAACCTGCTGTGGAGCATGGCAAAACTGGTGAACAACGTGCAAGAGCAGATACCTGGTCTCAACGAGGCCGTGGCCGCGTTGTTGCCCCGGGTGTACGCACAGAAAGCTAACTTTAAACCACAGGAAATCGCCAACCTGCTTTGGGCCACCGCGAAACTCGGTGAGCTCGTTGAGCTGGACGTGGTTACCTCTATCTTCAAATCGCTTGTTCACAAAATCAGTGAAAACCCTCAGTCCTCTCAGCAAAATATATTTATGTCTCTCTGGGGCGTAATGGTATGCTGTGCCAGGTTGTCTCTGGTCTCCAAGGCCAATAAAAATAACGTGCTTGAAAAGCACCTGGATGACCTGCTTACTCGCCTGGAAAATCCCCCCCCGGACAATGAAAAGGATCAACGCGTCATTGCCATGGCCGCCAGTTGGCTTGGCAGACCGTTTCCGATCGTCCCCCATTACCGGGCAACCCTTTCAGAACCTCAAACTTTCTTCCGTGATCAACTCCAATCACGCCTTCCCTGTTTGAAGATTGAAGAAGAAAAGAGTTTGAACTTATTACCTCCGGTTGACCTGTTTCTGCCAGAGCACAACATGGTGATTGAAATTCAGGGACCATTTCATTACGTGAATGGTGATTTCAAAACCAGGAATGGTTCGACTCTGCTGAAAATTGCACTGTTGCAAAAAGCAGGGTTTGAGGTCATTGAAATTCCGGTTAAACAGCGTTGGAACCATGATTTAATGAAACCATTTATTGATCAAATAAAGAAGAGAACAAACAGCCATTAATCGTCTCCCTGTCATCGTGACTCAGGAACCGTTTTCACAATTCAGAGTAGATGTTCTCCTCCAACCACTTGCGTTTATAAACCGTTCAGCAAAATGAACTTCTGAACAGAACCGCAGTCTGCTTTTTATATTCTCATGAATTAATGAAATATAATTATGGATAGAAGATCAGCTGGTATCAGTGGTAATGACACAAGATCGGGTAATGATTACAACCAACCGAATAACCCTGCCCCTTCTTCAGGGCGTGGGCGATATAGACATGCCACAGTCAGACAATGGAATCATCCCCCCCGCACTGCACCGGATCGCAATGAATGTTACCATTCTTCTGGCACACGCTCTTCTCAACATCTACAGCGCCGCTCGGTAAACCCTGCTGAAGATTTTAACGCCCTCATCAAACAGGAAATAATGGATGATCTGGTGAGAAGATCGGATCGCTTCGGTCATCGCTATGATGGGAGAGATCACAGTCGATATGCCAGTTCAATTAAAAAATACACGTCAGCTGCAAAAAGATCGTTAAACCGGGCGGAACAAAGCCAGCTGATAAGTATGCTGCAAAACTTTACCCCAACACGGAGTTGGAATTGGCGAAGCCTGACGACCACACTTCATTCATTGACTTCAGCGGGTGCTTTCATCCCTTATAAACCCATGCATGAGCGTGCTCAGTCGACTCAAGCGGCCTTATTGTCAACTTTGCTTGATGCCATAATATTTACCTGCAACCAAAAACCTGAAGCCAGGGATATTGATGCCCAGGGAATCGCCAACCTGCTTTGGGCCATGGCGAAACTGGTGCACAGCGGGCAGAAGCAGACACCGGAGTTCAAAGTGGCCATGACCGCCCTGCTGCCCCACGTAAACCTACAGAAAGACCAATTCAACGCCCAGGGTATCGCCAACCTGCTGTGGGCCATGGCAAAACTGGTGGGCAACGGGGAGTGGACACCAGAGCTTAAAGAAGCTGTGGCCGCCCTGTTGCCCCGCGTGAACGCACAGAAAGACCAACTTACTGACCAGGGCATTACCAATCTGCTGTGGGCCATTACGAAACTGGTGGACAACAGGCTTGAGCAAACACCAGGACTCAACGAGGCCCTGACCGCCCTGTTGCCCCTCGTGAACACACAGAAAAACCAACTTAGTGCCCGGGACATTGCCAACCTGTTGTGGGCCATGGTGAAACTGCTGGAAAACGGGCTGGAGCGGACACCCGGACTCAACGAGGCCGTGGCCGCCCTGTTGCCCCTCGTGAACGCACAGAAAAACCGACTTAATGCCCGGGACATTGCCAACCTGTTGTGGGCCATGGCAAAACTGGTGGAAAATACGAGGCAGCAGACACCAGGGCTCAATGAGACCGTGGCCGTCCTGTTGCCTCTCGTGAACGCGCAGAAAGACCAATTTATTCCTCAGCATATCGCCAACCTGCTGTGGGCCATGGCGAAACTGGTGGAAAATACGAAGCAGCAGACACCAGGGTTCAACGAGACCGTGGCCGCCCTGTTGTCTCTCGTGGACGCGCAGAAAGACCAATTTATTCCTCAGCATATCTCCAATCTGCTGTGGGCCATGGCGAAACTGGTTGAAAACGGGCTGAAGCGGACACCACGGCTCAACGATGCCCTGGTCGCACTTTTGCCCCGGGTGATCGCACAGAAAGACCAATTTAATGTCCAGGATATCACCAATCTGCTGTGGGCCATGGCGAAACTGGTGGACAACGAGCAAAAGTGGACACCAGGACTCAAAGATGCCGTGGCCGCGCTGCTGCCCCAGGTGAAAGCACAGAAAAACCAATTTCATGCCCAGGTTATCGCCAACCTGCTGTGGACCATGGCGAAACTGGTGGGCAACGGGCAGGAGCGGACACCAGAACTCAACGAGGCCGTGGCCGCGCTATTGCCTCAGGTGATCGCACAGAAAGCTAACTTTACACCACAGGAAATCACCAACCTGCTGTGGGCCATGGCGAAACTGGTGGACTACGGGCAAAAGCGGACACCAGAGCTTAACGGAGCCATGCCCGCGTTGTTGCCGCACGTAAGCGCACAGAAAGCCAACTTTACACCACAGGGTATTGCCAACCTGCTATGGGCCATGGCGAAACTGGTGGAAAACGGGCAGGAGCGGACACCGCAGCTCAAAGAGGCCGTAGCTGCGCTGTTACCCCGCGTGAATGCACAGAGAGCTGCTTTTAAACCACAAGGTATCGCCAACCTGCTGTGGGCCATGGCGAAACTGGTGGACAACGGGCATGAGAGGTCACCAGAACTCAATAAGGCCGTAGCTGCGCTGTTGCCCCTCGTGAACTCACAGAAAAACCAACTTAATGCCCAGGCCATTACCAACCTGCTGTGGGCCTTGGCGAAACTGGTGGGCAACGGGCAGGAGCGGACACCAGAACTCAACGAGGCCGTGGCCGCGCTATTGCCTCAGGTGATCGCACAGAAAGCTAACTTTACACCACAGGAAATCACCAACCTGCTGTGGGCCATGGCGAAACTGGTGGACAACGGAC
>NZ_JBLYNV010000146.1:0-3641 GCF_049310165.1 Endozoicomonas sp. ALE010
ACGATCAGCCAGAATCCATGTTCACGCCTGGCCAGAATTCGTGTTCACGCTTTGCCAGAATGAGCGTTCACGATTAGCCAGAATATGCAGTTCCACCAGTGCGATATTGGAAGCGCCCCACAACTGCCCGGTAAAGCTCCATGAGAAGCTATCAATATCCAGGCTGATATCCATTGAGGGCAGTTCAAGCGGTGTCCGGGCAGGCAAAACGACAGTGGTGATGATGTTCATAAGCAGATAACTCTCCCTGATTTCTGGCTGTTCCGGCTCCGGCTTTTCCACAACGACCGGGTCTGTCTCGCCGCCATAGTTGCCGGTTACCGTTTCATCCTTGGCTTTCTGGCCGATGCCCCACGGTATAATAACCGGCTGATCCTCGGCTCTGTTTTTCTGGAAGGCAAAGCGCCGCTTGCTATCCCTTGGCTGAATAACCTTGGTATCAACTAATCGTCCCATTCGGAAATAAACAGCAGGTGTGGTTTCGGGCGAATAGGGAATGCCAGCAAAGCGGAAGTTAAGGAGGCTCGGTATCAGGTAGCCAAGCTTCTCTATCTGATGAGCAGGACTGAACTCATCCACTCGCCGGAAGCTGCTGATCTGGTTGCTGTCTCTTACAACAGGTCGGTTCCAGAAAATACGATCTTTCTCATCCTTTGCCTGAATGGACTGATCCCATCGCTGCGACTTATGACCGTCTATTTTAACAGCCTGCTGCCAACGCCCGTCAGCTGTCGCCTCTTTTTTCAGGCTGTCGCTATGACTGAAACTGACCTGAGCTTCCTTTTTAGCCACTGCCCCCCAAAATAGCCCAAAAGGTGAGGTTTCCACAGACCTTGCCTGCCGACTACTTTGCGTCCGGGAAGAGCTGACAGGCCGACTGGTGGAGTAAACCGCCGCTCTTTGCTGCTGTCGGCCAATGGCTTTTTTCCAGTTACCCTGATAAAACCGGATAACGGAAGGTGGCGGAACAAAGGCATATCTGGCTGTCGGATAAAAGCCAAAGTCAGCACCCGGCTTATATGCATCAAGACCAAAAGCGAAATCAACCGGAGCTGTAATTACATAAGCCATAAATTATTGATTTGGGATAATAGTAGGATTAACCGGCCCATGGGCTAGTGGTCGACTGAAGGGCTTTGCCTTGAATTTTGCAGTGCCTACACTTTGGACGTTATCGGTATCAATCCACCACACCGGCTCAGTACTATTGCTCGCTCCAGCAACAGTGCAATAGTAAACGTATCCTTGGAAATTGACCGGCCTGATAACATCGTTGACCTGATAATTAGTATCAGGTTGCCATTCGCTACCATAGTCATCCTCAGCAACGACAAGCACTGCTCCCTCATAAGGGGATGTATCAATATTGTAATTACCGCTATCAGGATCACTGATTGCTGATCCCAATACGGCTTGACTGGTATCATTTGATCCCCCGATGGGCAGAGCTTCTTGGCTAACAGCAAACACCCGACGACTGACGGGTAAATCATTCTCTTTGATATTCCCACTAACAGTTGTTGTATTACCATTCCCCGGAATCTGGATGCCTCCACCACCACCAGCATCAGGCATGTCTATCCCAGTAGTACTTGCCTGATGCAAATTGTTGATTTCATCGTCCGTTAACGCTCTACTCCAAACAGCCACACAGCCTAATGCTATATCGTTGGCTGGTGTCGAATAACCGTTTTCAGATGTCTGCCCTTTTTGTGAGAAAAGCTTAAAAGTCTGGTTTGGGTTAAGAAGATAATCGTCAGCAGTGATAGTTTTAATTAATACATTATTTAAAAATACTTCTAAATAATTTTTGTCACCTGAATAAGAGTATCGCTTCCTGACAAGAAGAGAGTTCCAGCCTTGAATTAGTGGATACTGACTTAGATAGTAATTAGTCCCTCTATACCTTGCCCTTATATATTCGTCATTGACTGTATATATACACCAAGAAGGAGCAGCGCTACCTCTTCGCAGCCCAAAAATAAACTGATCACCGGACGTGTTAGTTGGTGGCTTAAACCATCCGTAAACTGTGAACTCGTAAAGTAAGCCCGGATTTTTACCATAAAGACCAGTATTGGCACCAATTACTGCCGTTGATTGTAAGTAATGATCCAAACCAAAAACCGGATTCCCACTTGAGAAACGGGCTAATTCAGGATTATAAGTATTAGTTGTATGTAAATGATGCCCATTGCCTGAAAAATCTTCCTCAAACATACCAAAGTCTAAATCTAATACACTTTGCTCAGGAGGCTCAAAAGTATACAGGCTCGTGGGATGAGTATGATCCAAGACATATTGCTTAAAGTTTTTCACTGCCATCAGTCAGCATCCCCCCGAATCTGTAGCGTGAAATCGTCGTTTGTTTCCGTACCCTGACCTGAAAGCACCGTCCGACAAATCCAAACTGGCGCAAGGCACCCATCGGTATTGAAACGGATAGCGTTGCCTGTTGACCAGCCACTGCCCCAACCATCGGCTTTCATCGTGAAATAAGGCACTCCTGTTTCCGGGTTAATGGGTGCGGTATCGGTTGCTGTGCTGCCGGTGGCTATTATCCCCAGCTTTTCCTCAACAATCTGGAAAGCTGTGCTGCTGGTAAATATGACTGCCCACTTTCCATAAATAGCCCCCTTGTTGGTCGCTTCCACCGGGTAGTTGATGGTGTTGTATTGGGCAGTTGTCTGGTCTCTAACCCGGTCATCCGTCCAGTTTGGATCGCCGCTATCCCATACCTTCTGGCTGAAAAAGTTTTTCACTCTCGCCTGAAGATCGCCATAGACCACCGCACTGCTGACCGAGGTTTCGCCTGCGGGCAAATCCCAAGGCACCGGGGAGATAATGGACAGGTCGCCATTGATCTGCACATCGCTCAATACGCTCATGTGCTCCACCCGATCCTTGATGCTATAGGGTGCCGATAGCTGGCTACTGTCAGCATCAATCAGGCTCAACGGATCGGCAAAGGTAACAGTTCCTGTCTCCCGGTCACTGGTATACTGGTCAGGAGACAAATAGTTACCATTGGCATCAATAATGGTAATTTCTGCCTGATGATCACGAGCCAGGTTAATCACCTGACCTGCCGTTGGAGTACCGATATCGGTGGTTGCCGTATGACTTATAACCACAATATCCCCGGCTCGATAGATGGGAACCTTGCCATCGGGAGGCAGACGTACCGGGTCAAGGCCGATCAGTTCAGCATCAAGCGGCAGGCTGGTTTCCACCACGCAGTTGTAACGGACGCTTTGCGGGATGACGTAAATCGGATCAGTACCATCGGTAAACTCAATCTCGCACCAGCCAGTAGTCACGTCGATGTTTCCTGCCACCTCTGAAGTTTTGAAATCACCATTAAAGTCAGCTGTCGCAGTAATCACATCCCCGGTGTCCACCCGCACAGCCGTTAGCTGCAAGCTGCCCTGTCGAACAGGAGCAACCGGAGTACGGAAGGCCACCGCATTTATGCCAAAGCCGACCCCGATGGTGGCCGCTGCCTGAATGGTGGCCGTATTGACGGTGCCGGATGGGTAGCTGGCCAGTTTCGCCAGCCCGCCGCTGTAATCGACCCTGCCAACCTGAACACCGGCATTGGTTTCTGTGCTCAGGTTTTTATAGAGAGAGCCATCCCGGTC
>NZ_JBLYNV010000147.1:0-3424 GCF_049310165.1 Endozoicomonas sp. ALE010
GAACTGGCAACATGTCGACGTTCCTGAATATCTGATCAATCCTTTGACAACAGATTTCAGGAAAATATCAATCGGGGTGGTGAAAGGCAGCTTGACCGAAAAATATACGAATTACCAAATACGAATCAGAAGATATAGCCTTTAAAATGAAGAACGCTGTGTAAGTCACGCTGTATGGGGGGATCGGCTGGTGTGTATAGCGAATCTACAGTATGTTATGCGAAACTGATTCGTGTAAACGACTGTTAGCTGCAAACAAAACTTTATACCATTAACTCATCTAGGATTAAAAATTGAAATTTAAGGTATCACCAATTATTTGGTCATTAATGACTTCTCTAGCCACTTTAACACTTGTTAATCTTATATCGGAAGCATTTACTTTTACTGATACTACTCTAGGTTCTCTATCCTACATTACACAGATTGCTATTTTTATAATTCTTCTTGCAGTTGGATATGTATACTTCAATTACATAGAAGAGAATGGATCACTAGACAATTGGAATACATTAAGAGCGCTCCTGACGAATAAATTACTATTATTTGCAGTAACTATGTATTCAATAATTAGTATCTTTTATAAAAACCTACCAACCTTCATCGATTCCGAACAAGTACCAATAACAATTGATTTGTATTGGATATCAGGATTATTTAACGTGAGTTCGATGCTCAGAAAGCCATAGGCAAACCTTCTGTCAGTGCTGTTACATCAATATGAGGCTTTCTGGGCTGCCGGGTATAAGCGATTAGTCCAGCTATCAGATTCACCGCAAAATTGAAGGGTGAGCGGTGCCGAGTATGCTCTATCTGTGAAATATTCTTCAACTGGTCGTTAACACTCTCAATCACAGCCCGTTTTCGCAACATCGCTTTATCAAAGGCTCTCAGCTCTTTTGGCTTCATATTTTTCCGAACCTTCGTTATCAGATTCAGACCTTTTTCTTTTAACCAAGCAACTAATTTCTCTGATATGTATCCCTTGTCACCATAAAGCCAGCCCGTTAACTCTTCAACGAGATCAGGCACAGGCTTACGGTCATCTGTATTAGCGGTTGTCACACAAAACGACAGAATTTCCCCAAGATGGTTAATAATAAGATGAAGCTTGAAACCAAATTTCCAGCCAGTGGACGTCTTTCCTCGCTTAGCTTCTTCAGAGAACACTTTATGGCTGTTTATCCGGTGATTATCACAAACGACAATTGGCGTAGAGTCAATGAATGATAAGCCAGTGGGCTGCCCCATACATTGGGTCTTGAGATATACAGTTAATGGAATCAAGGCCTGTTTCATCAGTTCTACAAAACGATTGTAAGAAACCAGGTTCGGGAAGCAGTCAGACTTATATTTAACGATGAGATTCAGGTAATAATGCTTGAAATCCCGAAAGGCACTCTGGTGGAAATGAATGATGATGGTCATTATTTCACTGAGCGACAATTTCGATATAACTGGAGGCTTATTAGCATTACAGATAAGTTGTTTATGCCATTCTGGTTCAAAAATCAGGCAGAAATCATCGATATCACAGAATACACTGGTCATAGACATGGGGCCTCCGGTTAGCTGTCTATGGTTTGGTATCTGAAAGATAGCTAAGCAGTCCGGAGGCTCCTTGTCTTTTTTACGTCGAATTCACGTTATTTACACTTATTTCAATAATATTGTTTCATGCATTAGCTCCGAAAGTATCAAAATACAATAATTATGAAACATTTTACAAAAGTGATGGAACCAATTTAATCATATGGGGCAACATTCAGAAGGCAAAAGAATCGTTAAAGATTGATCTCAAAAAAAATATACCAAACCGTAATCTTAGTGATTATAAAATTATTTCAAAAGCTAGCCGGTGCACACCATGCCCTCACATTTTCTACATAGCAAGAGAAAATATAAAATATTCTAAACCAATACTGCGTTCATTTGTTGGATTACCCTTGATTGTCCCATTGTTAATACTACCGTCAATTCATTTATATAATAGTATCGACATCGCTACAAACTCAGCTGAAAAAATCGAACAGCAGCTAACTAATAAATCCAGGTGACACTACCGCGAATCTGGTTTAGGCGTTAGCTGCTCATAAAAACTCACAAGTTCTAGGTTATATTGGATACATGACTTTCAGAAACATGGAATAAGGTCGCCAAATCTTTCTTTTCAAACCTTCCAGTTAAAAACAATCCTTTTATTTCTCTGTTCACTTCTTCTTCAATATTTCTTGGGGTATGAACAGGAGTGTTCATGATTTTTTGTTCAATTTCATTTGTCTGTTGAATATAAGTATCCAATAGATTTAAATCAGACTGAAGTGCATTAAACTCTTCCAAAGAACTGGCTTTAGAAAATTTAATCTGCAACATATTTCTCTTCTGAATCACAGCACTTTTACTATCAATAAGCCCAATTCTAGCTCGACCAGCTTGTAATCGAGTGTATGATTGTTGCTGTATTTGGCGGTACTCATGTTCAATATGCTGAAAAGCTGAGTCATTCGGGTTTAAAAAAGACATCACACAACCTTTTTTATAAATTAGTGAATTTAGAAGGTAGTAGCAGGTATGTTTACCGTCAAGCTGTATAAATTACCTGATTTATTGGCACTATTATTCGATCAGTTACAAAAAAAGGACACCCACTTTTTAAAAAGTGAAGAGAGTACATCATTTATTCATTTTTTAAATGATAGTGTTGATTATTTTAAGAAATTCTCATTAATACCAAGCAAGAAGAGTATAAAAAGTACTCAGCAACGGCCAGATAGAAGACACTATTGAGAAAATATAAGAAAGAGCAATCAGAAAATTCTGGCCACATTAAAGTAAATGAAAATGTGTTGATCAGGCAGTATAGAGATCACCGCTCACAGACATCCCATGAACCCAGCATTTTCCGGTGCTTTCTGCATAAGCCTTCAGTGAAGCCAGCCTGCCGACTGCGCAGTGGAAACGATTGTGCCAGCGCATAGTCTCCAGCCATTCATTTGGGTCAATACCCAAGCGCTCCAAGATGGGTGGTGCATTGCCAGTTATACGACCACGTTTGCCTTTGCGGATAATTCGGCCAGACCAGTCAACCAGTTCAAAGTAGCTACTGAGTGGGTATGGAATCGCCTGTCCGGGGTTTTGACCCTGAGCTTTTAACGGTTTCAACTGCGCCTTTTGTTTTTTTCTGTTTGCGCTGTCGTGTGTCTGCGCATTCCGGAGCATTCGGCCACCCCCCATCGGAGCGCAGCGACGCATCGGTTTGTAGCTTAGGACTTAGGTTCGGACTTCGCCAGTTTTGCCTGTTTCTTGCGCAGTGACTCACCCTTCAGAGGGACGCGGTGGGCGTTATGAATCAACCGGTCCAGAATCGCATCTGCCAGTGTCGGATCACCGATCAGTTCATGCCAGTGATCAACCGGCATCTGGC
>NZ_JBLYNV010000148.1:0-3410 GCF_049310165.1 Endozoicomonas sp. ALE010
TGGCAAGGCAGTACCTGCCGGGCAACGAGAGGCGGAAATAGCGGCGCGGCTGCAAACCGAAGTGGAGGAGTTTGTTCAGACTGCGGTTTAACGAAGGTATTCCACGTTGTTGTAATGATGAATGTGGAACCAAAGCCTTTATACCTGAATATCGCTATAAAGCTTACGAGCCTGGTATTAAAAAACAGGTTGCCGAAATGGCAATTAATGGAAGTGGTATTAGAGATACAAGCAGGGTTTTGGGAATCAATAAAAAAACAGTAATAAATACATTTAAAAAAAGAAAAAGGCTTATTCCAAGTTAATCCTGGCATTTTATACGGATGATTGGGAAGCCTGTGAGCGTCATCTCGATGAAAATACGCATCGCATTTAGTTGGAAAGAAAAATGCTCAAAAAATAGAGCGTAAAATTTTGAATTTCATAACCTGGATCAAGCGTTTAGCCAGAAAGACAATATGTTTTTCAAAATTAGAGAGAATGCATGATATCGTCGTACGAATTTTAAACCAGTTTAAGCTGGATAAACTGTTTGATACTAAGGTTTTCCTGATATTGCATCGACATGGAGCAAGGCGTGATCAGTGGCATTGAAATTGTCAAACCACCCGTTCAAATTAAATAACAGAAATAACAGAAAAGATGTATCTCGTTGTGTCTCAAGATGGGGTTGAATATTAATCAGCCGCTCAAATACTAAAAACGACAATAATCAACAATCCTTATTTGTCACCCTTGGACTGTATACTTTTTTTCTCTCAAATATTTGCAAACTACATAAAGTTAGATATTTTTCCACTAAATCTGAAAGAATATAAGTCAACTGACGGGTTAATTAAGCCATGCATGTTCAAGTTTCGATTAAACCAACTGAGCTAACCAATCACCATTCAGGTTTTCCTGATATAGATGTTCCTGATCGTGCTGATAAAACCAGTGCGTTTCACTCACGGCAGGTGACTAATAATAAAAAGACAGGGACGACGACCCTTAATAAACTGAGTAGCCAGGATCAAACCAGCCATTTGATTCAGCCTGCCAGATCTTCAGACTTGTTTAGTCGGACAAAGTCAATTCATTCAAGCACAGCTGCAATAATGGCAGACACTCAGGCATCGTCATCCAGCACTTTGGCTCGGATCTCACTGGAAATTAGTTCGTCGATTAAGACCACCGAGGCATCAGCAGGCTTATCAGAGATGACGAAAGAACCGTCAACATCGCTAAAAATAGCTTCGTCGTCTACCGCACAAACCACTTCCACCGCAACACTCCCATCACCGTCTGCCACCGACGGTGCTGAAACCGACACCTCCCGGCATATGGCCGTATCCAGTACGCCTGCCGAGCCGGTTGCGACCTCCTCCTCCCCAGGCACTGAAAGCCTCCAGGAACAGGTTGGTCCACAGGACAGAAAGCGGTTGAAACGGTATGCGGACCTTGGACAGCCGCCGCTGCCTTCCGGTTCTCATACGCCGCACTTCACCCCGACCCAGCGGAAACTGCTGAAGGGGTATTCCGACCAGACCAAGGCAATCTATGACAGTTATGACCGTCAGGCCGGTGACATAAAGCAGCAGAATCGGCAGATTATGGCAGCCATACCAGCGGTGGATTCAGACTCAATTACCTGGCCGCAAAAACGACAAGTGTGCTGCGTCAACTTGCTGGAGACACTGGAAAGGCAGTTCCGGGACAGCTTCCTTAACATGAGCAGTACTGCGGAGCAGTACCTCAGCTACAAGAAGGAGTCACCCAACCATACGGGACCGATCAGGCTCTTGCCCGAAGCGCCAATCATCAATAATCTGGCCAACCAGTTCCGGAACCTGTATGGGCTCTACAGCGCTGCCCGTTATGACATGGTCAATGCCACCGGATTCGGGGGCGAGGCGGCAGCGGATGATCGCTTCCGGGGGTACAATGCCGGGGCCATTGTCGAGGCCCTTGCCGGGTTGCTGGTGAGATCGGCGTGGAGATCGGGAAGGATGATGTCAAACCCCATCCGGAAGGTGCTGCTGACGCTTGAGAGCACTCTGACTCATGATGGTCACTGGCACCGGGATGGTGCCAACGATATGCGCCCCCCGCAGCCTGATACGGCATTGCAGAGGATAGTGGGAAATGTTCGGGTAGGGAACGATCAGTTTAACTTGTCGCTACCCATGCTGAACCCCAGGGATGTGGCGGTGATCGATAAAATCATCCTGGCCGAGCGCGATGCCTACTTCTGTAACACGCGACCACTCAGGGATGAGCGTTTCGCGATGTTCAGAGACGTGTTTGACAATACGACTGATGTGCAAAATCAATTGTATGGCGAGCAGCTTCCCTGCCCGACCAGCGAGCAGGGGCTGGCCGACACTTCGGCGCTGAGCGAACTGCTGGAGCGGGCTGCAAACCAGGCCCCCCGAATCACTGTAGCAGGGAAAAAACTGCTGAAACTGTATGCCGACCGTGCCACGCAGGCCTACCATGCCTTTAGCCAGCGCATCAGCAATATCGAGAGGGCCAATACCCGGGCAGTGCAGGACATCGAGGAGAGTGATAACACCCTCATCCACAATGGCTGGATATACCAGCAATGGTCGCTGGAACGACTGGTGTGCTGTGCTCAGGGCCTGCAGACTATAGAACGGGCACTCATGAGCACGTTCGAGAGGCTCCTCATCCGGGTCGATCGGTGTATTCGGTATGATGCCTCTCATAGCCTGACCATGGGGCCAAATACGAGCGGCGAGAATCCCACCCGGGAGGCCATGATCGATGATCTGGTCAACCAGTTCCTGAACATGTATTCACAGTACGGTGCAGCCCGTTTCAATATGATCAAAGCCACCGGGTTCCCCCTGGAGGAGGCGGCAGAGTCGCCGGTTTTCCAGGGATTTAACGCCCAGGGCATGGTTGCCACGGTCAATGGTTTGTTCAGTGCCACGTTCGGGTTGTCCACAACGTTCCGGGACGTTCTCCAGGGGCTGGCGAACTATCTGGATAACCATGACGACGATAATGATCTGCGCCCGCCACAGGTTGATCGTCACCTGTTGCAGATCATCGGCAATACCACCGTCGCCGATGATGAGTTCACCTTGCCGCCCGCAGTGGTGGCTAGTGGCGATATGAACGCTGTCAACCAGCTCGTCCAGATTGAGAAAGCCGACTACCTGGCCAATCTGGGGGGACTGGAAAACCGGGAGCGTTTCCCCACTGATTTTGTCGATATATTCGAAGAGCCCGATGCCTTTGCGGAGGTTTTCCTGGAAGGAGAGATCCCGCAGTGCCATGGTGACTCGCGCAAACGTCGCCAGCTGGACAGCCATCTCTCCGGCAAGCCTGTCGGCAAGTCGGCACCTCCCCGGGATGAGCCAGCTATTGTCAATGACCACCGTGCCCCGGCCACTGCCGGAGCC
>NZ_JBLYNV010000149.1:0-3308 GCF_049310165.1 Endozoicomonas sp. ALE010
ACCATTGGTGTGTAGTTGGCCATTGTCGTACCTCTGGCTATACCGGAGGTATGTTAATAGTACATATGTGCACCTCATGCTACCGCCCTGGTAAAGTTAATCCTTACATGATGGTGTTCTACCAGGGAAGTTGGTATCTGGCTGCTACTGCGGAAGGTGTTCTGAAAGCATTTTCTCTTGCGCGCATTAAGCTGGCATCTTTAGGAAATGAGCACTTTGCTATTGATGAAGCTATTATCAAACAGATCAAAGAGCATGACTCTGTCTGGTTTGGTCAACCCGAATTTGAAGTTACGCTTGAAGTTCACCCTGATGTGGCATTCTTTTTTGAGAGAAAGGCGCTCCTACCCAGACAGGAGATTCTTGAGAAAAAGCCGGATGGCACGCTGATTATCCGGGCTTGCGCTTGGAGTTATTCACAGATCGTTCCGCTTATTCAGAGCTGGATTCCCAATATCAAGGTCATCTCACCCAGGAAACTGCACCAACATATTCAGCAGAATTTTACCCAGTGGTTAGCCAGTTCAGGCAATATTTCGGATTAAGTTATTCATGAGCAAATCCTCTAAAACTATTTTGGTTGCGGCAACAATGAGTGCTGGTAAGTCTTCATTGATAAACGCTTTGCTTGGCAAAGATTTACTGCACTCTGCGAATGAAGCGACCACTGCGAAAGTCGCGCGAATCACGATTGTCAAAAAGGGGCGTGCAAAAGCCACTGCATACTGCTGTGAAGGTCTGCCCGCTGAGATGAGCAGGCTATTATCTGCAGATCAGATGAAAGAGTGGAACAGATCTGATGATGTTTCATCAATGGATATCCGTTTTCCGGCCTCAAGCGGTTTGCTGAGTTCCAAGCTTTCGGGATACACCTTCATAGACACTCCCGGAGCAAATAACAGTATGGATGAGCGGCATCGGGCAACTTTTATTGAAGCGATTAAGTCATATCCGGACAGTACATTACTCTACGTAATCAATGTTACCCAGCTTGGAACTACTGATGATGTGGAAGTCCTCAAGACCATCAGGGAGATCCATCCAACAGACCAAGTGATTTTTGCCCTGAATAAAGTTGATGCCCTTGATGAAGAACTCGGTGAAACAGCAGAGCGCTATGTTCGTAATGCCGAGAAGTATTTATCAGGGCTTGGCTTTCAAAATCCCGTGATTATTCCGGTTATGGCGCTTCCTGCATTGACCGCAAAGAAGTTTGTGAAAAATGTCGAAGTAGGGCGTAGTGATCGAAATATGCTTTTCTCTGAGCTTGAGCGTTTCCGTGACAGCGCTCTACATCTAAGCAATGCAGCAATCATGCCCCACAGGATCAAGCGCAATCAGCGTCGGAGACTTAATAATGCATTTAAGGGCGGGTTTGAGGAGATGAGCCGTAAAGAGCTTAAAGCTTTTATCGATTACACAGGGCTAAGCACAATTGAAGCATTGGTCACTAAATCGGCTTGAAGAGCGACGACATTTCCAGATACCTCATTAACATCTTTACGAGCAAAAGAGCAGTACATACTAATGAATCATATATATATCGAGCACAATCCATTTCTGGTTGAAACCAGGTTTTTGATTGATGGCCAGGCTCCTTCTGAAAGTTCAGACATTGCAGGATACAGCACCAAACGCTTACAGTTATGGGTAGAGCAGATCTTTTTTAAACTGCGTGACATTTTTAATGGCAGTTCCAGTTTTTATATCGAGTTTACCGGCGTTGAATCCGATTACGAGGATCTGAAGGAAGCAGCTCAAAAAGCCATGAATGCCGGAATGATGATTGAACTTAGCTGGAATCCGGTAGAGCCAACGGAGAGCCGACTGGATAAAATCAAACAGTTGATGGCCAGGGTCCAAAATACCCCCAAGTTTGAAAAATATCTGGCAAACAGCGGGGATGATGCGCAGCGAGATTTTCTGGAAGCACTGAACAATAACTTTGACGTCTATGTTGTCGCTACCATGTCTTCCGGTAAATCAACGTTCATTAATGCAATGTTAGGGCAGGATTTGCTACCTGCGGCTAATGAAGCAACCACAGCGACGATTGCTCATATTCATGACGACAAAGCTCAGGGAGTGGTATTCCGGGGAGAGCGTTTCAATCGAGAAGGAGACGAGGTTGAACGTTGTGAGGCTGTTCATCTGGATATTCTTCGTCAATGGAACGCTGACAAAGAAACCAAAACAATCTCATTACACGGCGATATTCGTTCAGTCGCAAAAAATGACAATGTGCAATTGGTGCTGACTGACACTCCGGGACCTAACAACAGTCAGGATGCAGAGCATGAGAGAACTACTCTTGGCTTTATTCAGGACTCCCGCCAGAACCCATTGATTGTGTATGTTCTCAATGCAACGCAACTGGGTACCAATGATGATCGAAATTTGCTCAGGCTTGTTTCTGACATCATGAGTAAGGGTGGTAAGCAGAGTAAAGATCGCTTCCTGTTTGTTGTGAACAAGATGGATATGTTTGACCCCGAAAAAGGTGAAAACATTGCCGAAGCACTTGACCGGGTAAGAAAGTATTTGCTGGAAAATGGGATTCATGACCCGAATATTTATCCGGTTTCTGCCCGTATGGCTTATTTGTTGCGCAAGCAGGGTGAACTGACCCGGACAGAGCGTGGTGATAAACGGAATATCGAAGAGTTACTTCTTGAAGAACCTACCATGGCATTTCCTCAATATATGCCGTTGAGCCCAAAAGTGGCTGCGGCAATGGAGGATAAATCAACGTCGCAGGCTTTACGAAACAGTGGGTTACCCGCAATTGAAGCGGTGATTGATGAATACATCAACAAATACAGTTTCCCTATGCGTTTAAATCGCGCCCATCAGGCGTTGACTTCTGCTATAGAGCAAGGTATGCAGGAAGCAGAGTTGATCCGCCAGTTGGAGACCGACGAGAAAGAACTTCATCAGTTATTGGTGGAGATCGAGAGCCTGAAGGAGCGTCGTGACCGAGGCTTTAATACTCAGGCTTACAAGGAAAGGATCAAACATGAGGGGCATGACCTTCCGCCTGAAATTCAGAGCCAGTTAAATGAAATGGAAGGCCGAATTTTAGGCAATATTCGCGAACTTGGTGATGATTTTGTTGGTGAGACAACTGCCCGTAATGCAGAAAAAAGACTGGAGATAGCTTCCAGAGATATTGAGTTTGCCTTCAATAAGACCATTAACGAGTACGAACAGGCTTTTCAGCAGTAATTCCCGATGAATCCTGAAGCACTACAGCCACGAGAGATACAGAAGAGGTAAAAAAATCATGCCCGCACAATTCTTCGACTAAA
>NZ_JBLYNV010000150.1:0-3120 GCF_049310165.1 Endozoicomonas sp. ALE010
AACTGGCAACATGTCGACGTTCCTGAATATCTGATCAATCCTTTGACAACAGATTTCAGGAAAATATCAATCGGGGTGGTGAAAGGCAGATACAACAAGGCGGCTCTGTAGATACCACCGCAGCCAAAGGAAGCATTGAAGACCTGAAAAATGAGCTAAAGGCAACCTCCGCAGAAATTAGCCGGTTGCAAAACAATCAGTATCAATTTGATGTAACTGGTATTAGTCGCTGGCTCAATCAAACATCAACCGCTGCCGCTTATGTGAAAAAACAATTTTTAGAGCAAAGAATTGCCCTTGAACAGCTGTTTGAAAGCTATGAACAGGGCGTGATCAATGCCAGAAGTTTTGTTCGTGAGGCTGAAGATGCCGCACAAACTATGAACCTGCTCAATCAAACGGATTTAGACCGGCTCAATAACGCCATTGTTTCAGCCAAACAAAACATGGCCAGCTTAGGCGACAGTTCTCGCAATACCCTCAACAGGCTGCAAGATGAACTGGATGAATTGCAGGGCAGGCAATCCGATATTGAGCAGCGCCGTTATCAAAATCAGCGTGACGATCTGAAGGCACAGCACGCGGAGGCCATCGCAAATGGGGATCAGGAGGCGATCAGGAATATTACCTCAGCCCTGCGGATCAGCGAGCAGATTTACAATGAGCGCAGGCGGCAAGCTAATAATGAGAGAACGAAAGCTCTTAAAGAGCGCCAGGGGAGCGCAGACTTATCTACCCCACGCACCATTTCACAAACCCCGCAGCGTATTATCCGGCTCGAATATCCGGGGGGCGATGTGCATGTTGGGGTAACACCGGGGGATGAAACCAAACTGCTGGAAGCCCTGAAAAATGCTGGCATGAGGACGGTCTGATGCAACTGGATACTATTACCCTCCCGGATGATCTTCTTTGGATCAATGAGTTTGAATGGAACCCTGTGGAGCAAAGCACAGAGCGCAGTTTAACAGGAGCATTATTAGTTCAAGAGCAAGCAAAATTACAGGGCCGCCCCATTGAACTGACCGGTGGGCAGCAGGCCGGTTGGGTCTCCCGCAAAACAGTTTTAGAGCTTCAGGATTTAACCGCAGCTCCGGACAAGGTAATGATCCTGACTCTACCTGACATGCGACAGCTTAATGTTATTTTCGACCGTAGTTCTGGCAGCCCGGTTTCAGCCTCCCCGGTACTCGAAGAGGCGTACCCTGCCGATAACAGTTATTACCATCTTTCATTAAGGCTCATAACCGTGCCATGATCAATCGGTTCATGGGTCAGGGAGAGTAATAACGATGACCGTTCAATTATCAGACCATCTAACCCTTGATGGTGTTTTGTATACAGTGACTGGCGCAGAACCTTATCCGATATTTCATCCAGATATGTTGGGAATTGAAGTATCCCCTATGGGTACCTGATGTTGGGCTGGTTTTCTCGTTGAGTATGAATACAAAGAGGGTCAGCTTTTCGCCAGATCAATGAACTTAGGGGTCTTTGATGATGAGCCGTTGGTCAATGGCAGGAAGCCTGACCCGCGTCCAAAGCATGCTGGCTCGGCTCTTGACTTGACGCCTAACTTAATGCCTGGCCTCAGATACACCGACGTATGGTTGCCTCTCGAATATAGTGGTGAGGTGACTTTTGGAAGAGACTGGTGGGATTATCCGAGGCGTCGGTATTACGGCAGTGCTCGATCTGTTGATTTCAACGAGATCAAACAGGTTTTGTTCTTAGAAGGGAAGATTCAGAAAGTAACGAACATCTCGGAACGGTTCATTGAGGAACGGAACACACTGATTGAACAGGAAGAAGAAAAAAGAGCAAAAGAGTGGAGTATTAAGGAGCGTAGGCTACGGAGAGTCCGCTTTAAACGAAAGATTATGGAGTTTATTACCAGAAAGAAGCAGCCCATGGCTACCCATCTTTTTGACTAATTGGGCATAACTGAAATCAGAAATTACCGCCTGACTGGCGGTTTTTTTTCGCCTGAAAAAAAGGAAAACCGATGGCAATTAGCAACAGCGATGTAAAACTCTTCGAAAGTCAGCGCCTTAGCGATGAGGAAGACGGTGGCGGTCGGATCACTGGTAATGAGGTCATTGATGGCAACGTCAATAACCTGTTTCAGGATATTTCCAGAATCGACCGAACCATTGGTGATGTGGCTCTGCGAAAGGCGTTTATCGGGATCAGCACTGATAACAATGATATTTATCTCGGCAGTCATCTTATCTTGACTGAGCCTCCCAAAGACAAGAATGTCTCGGTTCTGCTGTTCAATACCGACAGTCAGACTGACGAGCGCCTCGATGCCAGAGACCGGATCGAGAGCTATGTGGTTCCGGGCATTAAGGCATCATGGGAGCTGGTGGGTGATCAGCTGGAAGGGCAGCGATCCGTTGTCGGCTATCAGCGGGAGGAATCGGCGGTTCCTGAAATTGGCGAGGTCTATAAGCTGACAACGCCAGATGAGACAGTCAGCCAGTTCATCCGTATTACTGCCGTTGATTATTCCAATGAGATTTTTACCTATTTCACTGGAGCGGAGTATATCGATTTTACCCGGCGAAAGGTGGAGATGCAGATTAGCGCACCTTTGGTGACGAAATTTATCGGGGCATCGCCCGTTCCCGGCGAGCCGGAGGAGGCAACCAGCCGCATTCAGGAAACGCAGATAGCCGATACCAGCCGTTACTATGGTATCCAGTCTATGAGTGCCAACATTACCGCAGGTGACCTGACGGTAAAGGCTGAGAGCGTTTATGCGCCTCTGGTGCCGAGCGCCAAGGTGGAAAGCCCATTACTGGATCAATATGGCGGCTATACCGGCAAGACCATGGTGGCGACTTCGACCAGTAGCCGATCAGTCAGCTGTCGCTTTGTTCATATCACTGGCACCCAGAGCCGCACCTATCTGCAACGGGGCGTTTTGCCCGGAACCCTGACCCTTTCGGTGGATGGCGGCACCTTTGAAGATAACGGCACAGGCAATCTAATCCATAAAAGCGGCACCAATAATTACAGCAAGCTGACCGTGGATTATGACCTTGGGGAAGTAAACGTCTGGCGAGTAAGCGGAGTTCTTTCGGCCTCCGGTAATGCGACTTATCAGCCAGCGGT
>NZ_JBLYNV010000151.1:0-3026 GCF_049310165.1 Endozoicomonas sp. ALE010
CGTTGAGCCCGGGTGTCAGCTCCTGCCCGTTGTCCACCAATTTCGCCATGGCCCACAGCAGGTTGGCGATATGCTGAGGAATAAATTGGTCCTTCTGTGTGTTCACGCGGTGCAATAGCGCGGCCACGGCCTCTTTGAGCCGTGGTGTTTGCTCCTGGCCGTTGTCCACCAGTTTCGCCATGGCCCACAGCAGATTGGTGATTTCCTGTTGTTTAAAGAGAGCTTTCTTGGCATTCACTTGGGGCAACAGCGTGGTCACGGCCTCTTTGAACTCTGGTGTCTGTTCCTGCCCGCTGTCGACCAGTTTTGCCATGGCCCACAGCAGATTGGCGATTTCCTGGGGTTTAAAGTGTGCTTTCTGTACGTTCACGTGGGGCAACAGCGCGGCCAAGGCCTCTGTAAGCCCTGATGTATGCTGCCCGCAGCCGACCAGTTTTGCCATGCCCCACAGCAGGTTGGCGATTTCCTGGGGGTTAAAGTGAGCTTTCTGTGCGTTCACGTGGGGCCACAACGCGGCCACTGCCTCTTTGAGTCCCGGTGTCCGTTCCTGCCCTTTGTCCACCAGTTTCGCCATGGCCCACAGCAGGTTGACAATCCCCTGGGCAGTAAATTGGTTTTTCTGTGCGTTCACCAGGGGCAACAGCGAGGCGACTGTCTTTTTGAACTCTGGTGTCTGCTCCTGGCCTTTGTCCACCAGTTTCGCCATGGCCCACAGCAGGTTGGCGATATGCTGCGGAATAAATTGGTCTTTCTGTGCGTTTACGAGGGGCAACAGCTCGGCCATGGCCTCTTTGAGTTCTGGTGTCTGTGCCTGCCCGTTGTCCACCAGTTTTGCCATGGCCCACAGCAGGTTGGCAATTCCCCGGGCATCAATATCCCTGGCTGGAGGTTTTTGGTTGCACTTGAATATTATTGCATCAAGAAGTGTTGACAATAAGATAGTCTGAGTAAGTTTAACTCGCTCATCCATGGGTTTATGAAGGGTAAAAACACCCGCTGAAGTCAATGAGTGCAGTGTTGTCGTCAGGCTTCGCCAATTCCAGCTCCGGGTTGCGGTAAAATTTTGCAGCAACCGCATCAGCTGGCTTTGTTCTGTTCGATTTAACGGTCTTTGAACAGCTAACGTGTATTTTTTAATTGAACTGGCATAGTGCCCGTGATTTCTCCCATCATAGCGATGACCGAAACGATTCGATTTACTCACCAGATCATCCATTATTTCCTGTTTGATGAGGGCATTAAAATCTTGAGCAGAGTTGACTGAACGGTGTATTAAATATTGAGAAGGGCGTGTGCCAGAAGAACGGTGAAATTCATTACATCCCGGAGTAGAGCGGGGGTAACTATTCCGCTGTCTGACCGTGGCATATCTGTATCTCCCACGCCTTGAAGAAGGGGCATGGCCATTCGGTTGGTTGTAACCGTTATCTGATCTTGTGTATTGACCACTGATACCAGCAGAACTTCTATCCATAATTATCTTTCATTAATTCATGAAAATATGAAAAGCAGACTGCTGTTCTGCTCAGAAGTTCATTTTGCAGAAAAGTTTACTTGAGTCATGGTGGGAGGAAGGCGATTACTGGCTGTTTGTTTTCTTTTTCCTTGCTGGGCTGGTTTGCTCTTGTAAATGTTCTTCGGCAGTTACATATGCAGCACTGCCCACCCTCTTTTAAGTGAAACAGAGTCATGACCCTGTGGCAGGATGCCTACCCTGATCTTTATTTGATCAATATATAGCTTCATTAAATCTTTCTTCAAAAGCTGGTTAGCCGGGATTTCAATGACCTCAAATCCTGCTTTTTGCAGCAGTTCGATTTTAAGCAGAGTCGAGCCTTTTCTGGTATTGAAATCACCACCCACGTAATGAGACGGTCCCTGAATTTCAATCACTATGTTGTGATCTGGCAGAAGCAGGTCAACCGGAGGTAATGAGTTCAGACTCTTTTCTTCTTCGATCTTCAGAGATGGAATAGATGATTGGAGTTGATCGCGAAAGTCGGCTTGGGTTTTTGAAATGTTTGTCTGGTAATGGCGAACGAACGGACAGGCTCTGCCAAGCCAGCTTGCAGCCATGATCATGATGGATTGATCCTCTTCATTATCTGGCGATGTATTTTCCAGGCGAGTGAACAGGTCATCCATGTGCTTTTCAAGCACGTTATTTCGATGGGCATTGGAGTCTAGAGCCAACCTGGCACAGCATACCATTACGGCCCAGAGAGACATCGATATATCATGATGAGATAACTGAGGGTTCTCACTGATTCTATAGACAAGCGATTCGAACGTAGAGGTAACCACGTTCAGCTCAACGAGTTCACCCAGTTTCGCCATGCTCCAAAGCAGGTTAGCGATTTCCTGTGGTTTAAAGTTAGCTTTTTGTGCGTTCACGAGAGGCAATAGCGCGACCACAGCCTCGTTGAGCACTGGTGTCCGCTGCTGCGCGTTGTCCACCAGTTTCGCCACGGCCCATAGCAGGTTGGTGATTGCCTGTGGTGTAAAGTTAGCTTTCTGTGCGTTCACGTGGGGCAACAGCGCGGCCGCGGCCTCCATGAGCCCTGGTATCTTCTCCTGCCCGTTGTCCACCAGTTTCGCCATGGCCCACAGCAGGTTGGCAATGCCCTGGGCATTAAGTTGGTTTTTCTGTGCGTTCACAAGGGGCAACAGGGCAGCCACGGCCTCGTTGAGCCCTGGTGTCTGCTCCAGCCCGCTGTCCACCAGTTTCGCCATGGCCCACAGCAGGTTGGCGATGTGTTGAGGAATAAATTGGTCTTTCTGTGCGTTCACGTGGGGTAGCAGCGCGGCCAAGGCCTCGTTGAGCTCTGGTGTCTGCTCATGCCCGTTGTCCACCAGTTTTGCCATGCCCCACAGCAGGCTGACGATACCCTGTGGTTTAAAGTCAGCTTTTTGTGCGTTCACGGGGGGCAATAGTGCGGCCACGGCCTCGTAGAGCTCTGGTGTCTGCTCCTGTCCGTTGTCCACCAGTTTCGCCATGGCCCACAGCAGGTTGGCAATGCCCTGGG
>NZ_JBLYNV010000152.1:0-2973 GCF_049310165.1 Endozoicomonas sp. ALE010
CACCGATGCCATCACCAACAATATCCAGAGTAAAGGCTACAAGCTTCTGGATGATCCGGATGCCGCTCATTACCTTCTGCAGGTGAATATTCTGCAAGCGGGTAAAACCGATCCGGCTGCTGCCGAGCGTGCCCTGGCCTCAGGTTATGGCAGTGTCGTTGTGGGTGCTGCCGCCGGTTATGCGGTGGGTGGTAGTGGCACTTCGGCAACAGCAGGCGGACTTCTTTTTGGTGCAACGGAGTTAATTGCCAACAGCCTGGTCAAGGATGTGACCTACTCGCTGATCACCGATATCCAGCTATCCGAAAAAGCCAGAGGCAGTGTCTCCAGCAACAGCAGCCACAACCTGAAACAGGGCAACAGCGGCTCCACCCAGGTTCAGTACAATGAAGTAGGTGAGCGGAAGAAATACCAGACCCACGTCGTTTCTACCGCTAACAAGGTCAATCTGAAATTTGAAGAAGCCTTGCCTGAGCTTAAGAAAGGGCTTTCGAATTCTATTTCGGGTTTGTTGTAAGCCGTCGCGCCACTTCATGAGATGTGGAGTGGCGCATACTGTCATCTTTTCATTTTTTACTCAGCTCAACCTCTATTCGCTTACGTTCAAAGTTTATATAAGAGAGAGGATTGCAGATATAGGCCTCACGAGGGTCATCTTCACTAAAATTAATATGCTTGAACCTTTCAACCACATCTGAGTGGTATTTATCAACCAACCATCCACCACATCCAATGACCTTACGTCTTTTTTCCTTATCTTTAAGAAACCAGGTCAGTTGAGACTGGTCTTCAGGGAGAATACTAACAATAAATTCTGCAGTATAACGCCAAGGCATAAATGTGAGCTTAAATGAAATTGCGTCAGGTAGTGAGTCACCAATATCCAGCCTTATATTTCTCTCATCACCCTCATCACCTAAGCTAATTTTCAAGTAAGAAGGTACCTTGCTGACTGCCGCCCCAATACTTTTTGTCGCTGCTGGCAAGAAAGGGCGAGTTCTCTGCATGGCAATAACATAATTATTATCATCTACAGCAGAAAAGCTATTAAATGACTCAATAGTGCTATTTTGGAAGTTGAAAGTTGGTGACTGCTCAGAGTATAACTCCCAAACCATCCAAATGAGAAATACAGAAATAGCAGCCAAAGCAAAAAGCATGAATATCTTTATATACCTTTTCATACTTATGCACCTTTCGGTAAATCAATATTTAAAGAAAGGTTTTCCTTCAGCCATTTCTGGTACTCAACCATATCTACAGTGCCACGTATATTGCCCTGATTACCGTCCGGATTTTCGATCAGCATGTGGTCAAGCTTTGGGAATTGCGGGGCTGTCTTCTGCCTCTGAGTAACAGATGGTAACCAACCTACACATCCACCCTTATATGGTCGCTTGCAAAATGCTTCTTCCCAATCAGGGTCATTTTCATAGAAAATTTTTCGATCACCATTATTGGGGTAAATAAAGCCTTCATCACCTGTTCGCTCATCATGCAGTACAGGTTTATCAATCAGTTCATGCTCTTTCTTCAAAGGTACAAGCTGTAACTGAGCTCTTTCTGCCTGCTTTAACATCCATTGGAGAGGAGCATCAGATAAATCACCATTCGCATATCCACCACCAACATCTGTATGGGCTCCGATAAAACCCTGCTCAACTATATTATTATCACTTCCTGCATTATGTTCATCTCGTTCCACTGATGACAAAGAGAAAAAACTACGATGTTCATTAAGAGCTACAGCATGAGCAACATGCTCAATACGTGGATCTGTCGTAAGATCAAAGTCACCATTATCAGAGTCGCCCGGCTCTCCCAAAGAACCTACAGTATCGAAAATACCCATAAAACGAATTTTTACTGTGGGCAGAGGAGAGCACAAGTCTCGGTCTGGAGACTGCTTTGTATACAGATTGTCGTAATAGCCGCTATCAATGCGCTCATAGACATCATTACTGAACTCACGAGCTATGGCTGCCCCACGACTAAAACCCACAATATCAATGATACCATCTGAAAAGAATGGATCGCCCTCCCTAATCAACGTATCAACCCTTTCCAGCGCATCGTCCACCCGGCTTCGCGCACCTTTACCAAATATTCCACCTAATCCTGTATCTGCGCCTCCGTCAGTCCCAACTCCTCGCAAGTAAAATGATGACCCATCTCCATACGTATCTTCATAATAATTCTGAAATAGAGCGACATTCGTCAGGGTTTGACCTTCCTTAATATTATCCCTATCCATCCCCGTCCCATCAAAAGCAAACAAAAACAGCCCCAATGGATCAGTGCTGACCAGCGGATTACTGTTCACATAGGCATAGGTATTGATGCCACCTCTCAACCCTATGGGATCACTCTGGCTGTATCGCCCCGTTTCCGGGTCGTAGTAACGGTGATAGTTGTAGAACAAACCGCTTTCATGGTCGTAGTACTGGCCTGCGAAGCGCAGGTTGATTTCCGTATCCTTGCCATCGCCGTCCGGGTCTGGATTGACCAGACCCATCCCAAAAGCATCGCTTTGCCACTGCCAGACAATGGTTTGCTGGTCATTGGTCGCTTTTCTGGGAGTATTCAGATGATCCGTATGAAGGTAGGTGATTTGTTGACCTTTAGAATCATCCGTCATTGTCATTGCTACCGGCACCCGGTTCATCCACAAGTAGTTTTTGTGGGTCTCTTTCCCTGTCTGGCTATCGATCCGGGTTTCCGCCATCAACTGGCCACTGAGGCCGTAATGGTAAACGGTATGTATCGGGTCTTCGGCAGCATCGGTAGAAGGCGTCATTTTATGGGTACGCTGACCCAGTGCGTTATAGGCGTAAGTGCCTGTTAGCTGGAAGTTGATGTAGGTCGCTACTATCTGGTTCCGACGGTTATAGATATGCCTTCGATCCCTGGCCGCTGAGGTTTCGACCAGGGTACTGCCTGACCCACTGAGCAAGACCTGGGTGCTGCCATAAG
>NZ_JBLYNV010000153.1:0-2836 GCF_049310165.1 Endozoicomonas sp. ALE010
TTGTCCACCAGTTTCGCCATGGCCCACAGCAGGTTGGCGATTTCCTGTGGTTTAAAGTGAGCTTTCTGTGCGTTCACGTGGGGCAACAGCGCGGCCACGGCCTCTTTGAGCCCTGGTGTCTGATCCTGCCCGTTGCCCACCAGTTTCGCCATGGCCCACAGCAGGTTGGCGATTTCCTGTGGTTTAAAGTGAGCTTTCTGTGCGTTCACGTTGGGCAACAGCGCGGCCACGGCCTCGTTGAGTTCTGGTGTCAGCTCCTGGCCGTTGGCCACCAGTTTCGCAATGGCCCACAGCAGGTTGGCGATTTCCTGTGGTTTAAAGTGAGCTTTCTGTGCGTTCACGTGGGGCAACAGCGCGGCCACAGCCTCGTTGAGCTCTGGTGTCCGCTCCTGCCCGTTGTCCACCAGTTTCGCCATGGCCCACAGCAGGTTGGCGATTTCCTGTGGTTTAAAGTGAGCTTTCTGTGCGTTCACGTGAGGCAACAGCGCGGCCACAGCCTCGTTGAGCTCTGGTCTCTGCGCCTGCCCGTTGTTCGCCAGTTTTGCCATGGCCCACAGCAGGTTGGCGATTCCCCGGGCATCAATATCCCTGGCTTCAGGTTTTTGGTTGCAGTTAAATATTATTGCATCAAGTAGCCTTGACAATAAGGCAGCTTGTGTAAGCTTAACACGCTCATCCATGGGTTTATGAGGGGTAAAAACACCTGCCGAAGTGAATGAGTGAAGTGTTGTCGTCAGACTTCGCCAATTCCAGCTTTGCGTTGCGTTAAAATTTTTCAGGAAACATATCAGCTGGCTTTGTTCCGCTCGATTTAACGGTCTTTTAGCAGCTGACGTGTATTTTTTAATTGAACTGGCATATTGACCGTGATGTCTCCCATCATAGCGATGACCGATCCGAGCAGATTGATTCACCAGACCATCCATTATTTCCTGTTTGATGAGGTTATTAAAATCCTGAGCGCGGTTTACTGAACGGCGCTGTAGATTTTGAGAAGAGCATGTGGCGGAAGAATAGTAAAATTCATTACGTACCGGGGCTGTGCGGGGGGGATGACCCCACTGTCTGACTGTGGCATGTCTGTATCGCCCACGCCGTGAAGAAGCGGCGTGTTCATTCGGTCGGTTGTAATCATTACCTGATCTTGCGTATTGACCACTGATACCAGCAGAGCTTCTATCCATAATTATATTTCATTAATTCATGAAAATATAAAAAGCAGACTGCGGTTCTGCTCAGAAGTTCATTTTGCTGAAGTATCTATAAACATAAACGGTTGGGAAAACACCTCTACTCCTGATGCCATTAGTCCGTTATTTGCAAATCATCCGGGGCGAGATGTATGGGCAACAGGTGTTCAACGCTGGCATTCCTTCCCGGAATGTGAAAGAGGTTCTTGAGTCATGATGTGAGGAAGGCAATTACTGGCTGTTTGTTTTCTTCCTCTTTGTGGGTTTACCGGGTTGCTCCCCTGAATGTTCTTCGGCAGTTAAGTAACCGGGATCTGAGGGTTGCCTGCCTTTATCAGGTGTAACGTATGCCTCATCTGCCCACCTTCTTTTAAGTGATAGAGAGCCATGACGTTGTGGTGGGATGCCTACCCTGGCCTTTATTTGATCAATACATCGTTTCATTGAATCCCGGTTCCAAAGCATGTTAATCGGGATTTCAATGACCTCAAATCCTGATTTTTGCAGCAATGCGATTTTAAGCAGAGTAGAACCATTCCTGGTTTTGAAATCACCACCCACATAATGAGACGGTCCCTGAACTTCAATCACCATGTTATGATCTGGCAGAAGCAGGTCAACCGGCGGTAGTGAGTTCAGATTCTTTTCTTCTTCAATCTTCAACGATGGAATGCGTGATTGGAGTTGATCGCGGAAGTCGGATTGAGGTTTTGAAATGGTTGTCTGGTAATGGGGGACGACTGGACTCGCTCTTCCAAGCCAACTTGCGGCCATGGCAATGATGGATTGTTCTTCTTCATTGTTTGGGGAGGTATTTTCCAGGCGAGTAAACAGGTCATCCATGTGCTTTTCAAGCACGTTATTTTTATTGGCATTGGAGACTAGAGACAACCTGGCACAGCAAACCATTACTCCCCAGAGAGACATCAAAATCACTTGCTGAGAGAGCTGAGGGTTTTCACTGATTCGGTAGACAAGCGATTTGAACGTAGAGGTAACCACATTCAGCTCAACGAACTCACCCAGTTTTGCCATGGCCCACAGCAGGTTGGCGATATGCTGAGGAATAAATTGGTCTTTCTGTGCGTTCATGTGGGGCAAAAGTGCGGCCGCGGTCTCGTTGAGTACTGGTGTCTGCTCCTGCCCGCTGTCCAACAGTTTCGCCATGGCCCAAAGCAGATTGGCGATTTCCTGTGGATTAAAGTTAGCTTTCTGTGCGTTCATGTGGGGCAAAAGTGCGGCCGCGGTCTCGTTGAGTACTGGTGTCTGCTCCTGTCCGCTGTCCACCAGTTTCGCCATGGCCCACAGCAGGTTGGTGATTTCCTGTGGTTTAAAGTTAGCTTTCTGTGCGTTCACGTGGAGCAACAGCCTGGCCACGGCCTCTTTGAGCCCTGATGTCTGCTCTTGCCCGTTGTCCACCAGTTTCGCCATGGCCCACAGCAGGTTGGAGATTTCCTGTGGTTTATAGTTAGCTTTCTGTGCGTTCACTTGGGGCAACAGCACGGCCACTGCCTTGTTGAGACCTGGTGTCCGCTCCAGCCCACTGTCCACCAGCTTCGCCATGGCCCACAGCAGGTTGGAGATTTCCTGTGGTTTATAGTTAGCTTTCTGTGCGTTCACTTGGGGCAACAGCACGGCCACTGCCT
>NZ_JBLYNV010000154.1:0-2703 GCF_049310165.1 Endozoicomonas sp. ALE010
GTTAAGCAATTTACCCGGGACCTTGTCAATGGAGATGTGAGCAGTCTTGATCAGATTCGGTGGCATTTTGAAGGAAAGGCGCTGGGGAAAAGAGCTTTTTCGAATGAAGATAAGCAGAGGCTGCTGGCGGAGATTGAGAAAATTGAGTTCCAGGATGAAAGAAAAGTACTAAGTAAATTGCAAGTTCCCAATCTGGATAAAGCAATGCTATTCAAAAGCATAGAGCAAAACTTCGATGGTATTTTTAAGATAATATAGGTATTTGATATGTGGAGAGAGGTATATCACTATTCCGCAGAAAGCGATAAGGGTGTTTGGCCAGAAATTTTTAAAGGGTACATCATTTATATTGACTATAAACGACAACTGATTATACAAGATGGTGCTTCTTTCCACTCGACTGCATTTAGTGAGGATGATCTTGATGTCGATTCCTTCGGTGTGGTTGACGATGAGTTATTCATCCTGTTTAAGACTGACAAGATTCAGAAAATATATAAATACAACAATGGTATTTTGGAACCTTATTTCGAGAGTTGTTTGGGTAGTTTTAGGTTTTTAGGAAAAAATAAAGCATGTTGCAGCCAGAACTTTTCTCACTGGAAGGAACCGGAGCATAAAGGTGCATTCTATTATTATGACCTAGGTCAGAATAACCCTATATGGGAGAGGCAAACCTGTAATGATTTATATGCATCGGTGTTGTCAGAGCAAGGCCTTTTTTTTCAGAACCTGAATGCAAATAAGCTTTATCACCTAGACCCAGATACAGGCCAAACTCTCTGGGAAATCGACTTACCCGAGGGTGTTAAAACTGCCAACGAACCGATACGTGTTTACGACAATGTTATTGCGATATCCCTTGAGAAGAAAGTCAAGCAGCGGGGCAGGCGTGATCGCCGGTTATGTTTTATGTGGGGGCTAAACCCAAATACTGGAGAGCGACTTTGGGAGATTTCGCATCGATCATTGTTTTTTTTCAAAGAACCGGAAACTGGACTGCTTCATAATTTTTCCAGTGCCAGTAAAGCCTTCGGTGAGAAAGAGTATTTTTATGAGTGCATTGATCCGGTCGCTGGAAAGTTGCTGTCCCAAAAGGAAGTGTCTGGTGAATATGAAGGCTGGGAAGTAGGCACGGTATCACCACACTTAAAGACTCTGGATAACGGCATACTGTATTTCAAGGCAGACAACCGGGTGATTGGTCGCTTCAATATTAATAGCCAGTGTGTTGAATATGCTCAGGTTCTGAAAGAGCTAACCAGTCAACGTTTCTCTGAGCCCCAGATATACGGCAACCGCATGTTGGTCTCAGACGACAACGAGCGTTTCCATGTGTATGAGTGGGTTGAGTAGATGAGTGATCGAAATTAAGTAAAGAGAGCAGAGCCATGTAAATGTGGTGTGAAGGCGACCACTATAACGGTTCAAGATGTAAGAACCTGAAACCCACCTGACCCAAGCGCCCGCCTTCTTTGGCCCCGATATGCAGCAATACGCTGTCATCGACGTATATATACTGGTTTGGTTGTTATGCTGGCTGTTTTCAAAATTCAAATATAAAAATTCCGTCCGCCGGCTGCATTCCTGGCAAGGTCTGTTTGGGGTTCTTGTGCTTTTCCGGGTGCCCTTGCTGGCCTCCGTAGGAGCCAGAATCGGATGAGGAAAATTGCCCTGTGCTTGCTGTTGTCCGTATCAGGAGCGTTGGCTCATGCTGAACCGCCGGTTCAGTCCAGAGAGTTGCAAATTCTCTGGACTGGCCTGGGTTATCAGGTGGGTATTGACAATGATCCACCCTAGTCAGCCTGCCCTGACACGGGTTTGGGAAAATATACAGTTTGTGCCTTCTGTTCGGTAATTCATCAACCGCTGTACTCATAGCAAAAGAACAAAAATAACAGGATCAAACCATGAAGGATGTCTTCAGCCGGACAAGGAAACGTCGCCAGTCGGGTGTTGCCATGTCTGAATACCTGCCCATCGTCGGGCTGATCGCCGTGATGCTTATTGGCGGCATGGGCTCGGTGGGTGATGTCTTGCGGGACCAGGGCAGCAAAATGGCCCAGGAAATGGCAGGAGATAATGCGGGCCACAGGTTACCGCCAAGCAATGGTAACGGTTCTGTGGACTTTCCCACCGACACATCACCGGGCAGTGGCGATGAGGAAGAGACGCCCGACACCGGAGGTGGATCAGGCAGTGAGCCGGATTATGGTGAAGGCCCTGACAGTGGGAATGAAAATGGCAATGGTGATGGCTCCGGTGGAGACGATGACGGGAAACCAGGTGAGCAACCCGGTGGTGGAAATGATGGTTCAGGTGATAACAGCGGAGGCAATGAAGCGCCATCGGATGAAGATTTAATTGAACAGATTCAACAATTTGTTGAAGGCTTATGGGACGGTCTTAAGACACAGTTCTGGGGCATTGTTGACTTGCTGGCAAGTCCCATAGAAACCGCAAAAAATATGTACGCCCTGGCCAAAGGAGTGGTTCTGGACCCGCAAGGGACAATCAAGGAGATTGCGGACCAGTTTAAGGATGACATAACCGAACTTCTTACCGGCTCAGCCTACGAGCGCGGCAAGGTTATTGGCGAAAACATTAGCCCGGCCAGCCTGGCCGGTATCGCCAAAAAAGTACTTTCACTACCTTCAGTCAAAAACAGGCCGCTTGATGTTGGCTGCAGTAGTTTTACTGCAG
>NZ_JBLYNV010000155.1:0-2674 GCF_049310165.1 Endozoicomonas sp. ALE010
AGCCGTTCTTCTTGCCGGGTTTGTCGCCCTCCACATGGAAACGCTGGATTTTACCATCGGCAACAGGAAGCTCGGGACCACGAAGGCCGGCATCGTTCATTGCATGGGCGAACTGCCGGGCAAAGTCAGGCGATGCCCCGAAAAGTATGGCCATGCTTCCCCCTGAAAAATAAATATGTCATGATCAACTCTCTTCCTTGAAAACCCCGTATCCTGTTGGCGCAGTGCGGGGTTTTTCTTTATGTCTACTGGGTATCCGGTGTTAGAGAGGGTGTAGTGAGGGATGTCCTTTGCGGGGAAAAAATAGCCATTAACCCACTATTCATAAACACCTCCTGCCTTATTTAGCCGTAGATATCTGGACGAAGTTCTTGTCGTGTAACTTTTCCATCAGTGGCTGTTACGATTTTTTTGACTAGCTTGTGGCTAGCCATTTTTCGCCCGTGCGCTAAATGGCGCAGGTAAGCCAGGGATGTACCGACATTCTTAGCCAGAGCCCTTTTTTGTTCAGCATTGAGCTGTTTGTAATAAGTTATTAGTTTCATGCTGTAACTGTACCTATTTGGTTTTATTTTTACAAACAAAAAAATCCTTTTTGGATATATACCATAAAGGTACAAACCGTTTTAATATTCCGCATGGATATACAACAAATAAGACGTCACAACGCTCGCTTGCTTGCGGCAACTTTCAAGAGCTTGAGCGCTTTTGCAGATGCAATTGGTCGCACTCACAGTAATGTCAGTCGCTTTATGGGAAAGAATCCCACCAGGGGCATCGGCTCAAAAGTTGCCAGAGAAATTGAAGAGGTATGCGGTAAGCCGATTGGCTGGCTGGATTCTTTTCATGAGTCGGTGCATGACATTAAGACCCTGTCGACATCTGCTGACCTGGTGCTGGCAGGATACGATATTGAAACGGCTCGACACGTCCCTGTACTTTCCTGGGTCCAGGCAGGAGCTTTTTGTGATTCTGGCGGGCCATTCCCTCCCGTTGATGACACCACCGAACATGTAGCCTATTTTGGTCGACTTAGTACCAGTGCTTACGCCCTGGCAGTAAAAGGCGACTCAATGGTGTCGCCGCATAGTGGACAAATGTCTTTTTTACCTGGTTGCAGGATTATTGTTGATCCCGCCAGGGAGGCCATGCCCGGCCATTACGTGATTGTACGAATGCCTGATAGTGATGAGGTAACCTTCAAGCAGCTGGTAAAAGACGGAAGTACCCTCTACCTTAAACCCTTGAATCCTCAGTATGTTACGCAGAAGTTTCCAAGGGATGGTGATATTTGCGGTGTAGTTATTGGTACAACCATGAGCTTTGATTAAAAACTCACTTATGTTTGACGACACTGCCAAGCAGTTCATCAAGCTTTTGTTCAACTTCCACCTGACCGATCTGAATAGCTGACACCTGGTGGTATAAGCGGCTCATAGTTTTCTCAATAGCTGATTGACGCTGACTGATGATCTTCAACTCTTTCAGAAGCTCCTGGGCCATTTCCTTATTGGAAAGTTCATCTCCACCATCACGACCACTTAATAGCCACTCGGCATTGACTTTCAGTTTGTCTGCAATGTCCGGAAGTCTCTTGGTATGGGGTATCGCTTCTCCCTCCAGCCACTTCCGGGCGGCATGCTGGGATATACCAAATAGCTTCCCAAGCTCCATTTGTCTCCCTTTACCTTTTGCAGGAAAACCGATGTTGTCCAGGGCTTCATTCAGACGCCTGGAAAATTCGCTCCTTTCATCGACCTGCAAGTCAGTGGCGTCAGCTTCTCCAAAGCGGATATGACTTTCAGTAACCCCAAAGACTTTGGCGAAATCCTCCAAATAGCGGGGATTATTTGTCTGACCATTTTCTATTTGGGCGATACTTTGCTGTGTAATTCTACGCCCCGTTAAGGAATGCAATTCCTTTGATAGCTGCTCCTGACTCCAGCTCTTCCCTTCTCTCAACATCTTTATGTTCTGCCCAATCATCGCTTCCTACCTGCCATCTCTACACTTAACTGCTGGTTTTTCTGAACTGTTTTGACGCCTATATAAAAACAGTTAAATCCTTTTCCGTCACCCTTTTCAGATCGTCTACGGCTAATCAAAACCAAGCAGGATTCCATGAATAAAAAAATTTGTACCTATTAGGTATTGACATGAATCCATATTGGATTCACTATTTATTCCAACAACAGCACTATAGTTCGGATCGAGAAGAGAACCATGGACAAAGAAAGGCAGCAGGCTATTTCAAATATTAAATTATTGGCGGAGCAGGAGTTGGAAAACCACAATCAGTTAGTAGAGTTGCGCAAGCAAATTTCAACACTGGAATTGCAACAAAGTGAATTGATCCGTCGAAGCTGCGAGACCAAGAAAAACATCCTGAGCGAGATTCATCAATTCTCCGAATCCCTTTGGCATTGTATTGATACTCAAACAGAAAATGATACTGAAAGAAATTCCCTTTACGACGAAAATCGTCTTCCTGTAAATCTACTCATCGGCAACATCCTGATCGAAATTCCTGAGGACGCCGAAGACGAAAGCGATGTCATCGTCACTGAACTGGAACAACTGGCCAGCCCCTTTGAAACCCTCTCCTCCAAAGAGCTGGCAGTGATGACCGTTGCCCTGGAGAACTACCAGCAACATGCAGAGGGTGACTCCTTCA
>NZ_JBLYNV010000156.1:0-2644 GCF_049310165.1 Endozoicomonas sp. ALE010
TCAACGAGGCCGTTGTCGCGCTGTTGCCCCACGTGAACGCACAGAAAGACCAATTTAAGGCCCAGGGCATTGCCAACCTGCTGTGGGCCATAGCGAAACTGGTGGACAACGGGCTGGAGCGGACACCAGGGCTCAACGAGGCCGTGGTCGCGCTGTTGCCCCACGTGAACGCACAGAAAGACCAGCTTGAGGTCCAGGGCATTGCCAACCTGCTGTGGGCCATGGCGAAACTGGTGGACAACGGACTGGAACAGACACCAGAACTCAACGAGGCCGTGGCCGCCCTTTTGCCCTTCGTGAACGCACAGAAAAACCAACTTAATGCCCAGGCCATTGCCAACCTGCTGTGGGCCATGGCGAAACTGGTGGACAACGGGCTGGAGCAGACACTGTGGCTCAACGAGGCCGTGGCCGCCCTGTTGCCCCTTGTGAACGCACAGAAAGACCAATTTATTCCTCAGCATATCGCCAACCTGCTGTGGGCCATGGCGAAACTGGTGGACCACGGGCAGAAGCAGACACAGGCGCTCAACGAGGCTGTGGTCGCCTTGTTGCCCCTCGTGAATGCACAGAAAAACCAATTTAATGCCCAGGCCATTGCCAACCTGCTGTGGGCCATTACGAAACTGGTGGACAACAGGCAGGAGTGGACACCAGAGTTCAAAGCGGCCGTGGCCGCCCTGTTGCCCCTCGTGAACGCACAGAAAAACCAACTTAATGCCCAGGGAATCGCCAACCTGTTGTGGGCCATGGCGAAACTGGTGGACAACGGGCTGGAGCGGACACCCGGGCTCAACGAGGCCGTGGCCGCCCTGCTGCCCCACATGAACGCAAAGAAAAACCAACTTAATGCCCAGGCCATTGCCAACCTGCTGTGGGCCATGGCGAAACTGGTGGACAATGAGCAGAAGCAGCCACCCGGGCTCAACGAAGCCGTAGCCGCCCTGTTGCCCCTCGTGAACGCACAGAAAGACCAATTTACTCCTCAGCATATCACCAACCTGCTGTGGGCCATGGCGAAATTGGTGGACAACGGGCACGAGTGGACACCTGCGTTCAACGAGGCCGTGGCCGCCCTGTTGCCCCTCGTGAACGCACAGAAAAACCAACTTAATGCCCAGGCCATTGCCAACCTGCTGTGGGCCATGGCAAAACTGGTGGACAACGGGCACGAGTGGACACCTGCGTTCAACAAGACGGTAGCTGCACTTTTGCACCGCGTGAACGTACAGAAAGACCAATTTAAAGCCCGGGGTATCCCCAACCTGCTGTGGGCCATAGCGAAACTGGTGGACCACGGGCTGGAGTGGACACCAGGGCTCAACGAGGCCGTGGCCGTCCTTTTGCCCCTCGTGAACGCACAGAAAAACCAACTTAATGCCCAGGCCATTGTCAACCTGCTGTGGGCCATGGCGAAACTGGTGGACAACGGGCAGGAGCAGACACCAGAGTTCAAAGAGGCTGTGGCCGCGCTGTTGCCCCTCGTGAACGCACAGAAAGACCAGTTTATTCTTCAGCATATCGCCAACCTGCTGTGGGCCATGGCGAAACTGGGTGAGCTCGTTGAGTTGAACGTGGTTGCCTCTACGTTCGAATCTCTTGTGTACAGAATCAGTGAAAACCCTCAACTCCCTCAACAAGATATATCGATGTCTCTCTGGGGAGTCATGGTGTGCTGTGCCAGGTTGGCTCTGTTCTCCAATACCAATAAAAATAACGTACTTGAAAAGCACATGGATGACCTGTTGACTCGCCTGGAAAATGCCTCGCCAGATAATGAAGAGGATCAATCCATCATGATCATGGCCGCCATTTGGCTTGGCAGACAGTGTCTGGTTGTCCGCCATTACCAGACAGCCATTTCAAAAACCCAAGCCGAATTCCGCGATCGACTCCAATCATCTATTCCATCTTTGAAGATTGAAGAAGAAAAGAGTCTGAACTCATTACCTCCGGTTGACCTGCTTCTGCCAGATCACAACGTTGTGATTGAAATTCAGGGGCCGTCGCATTACGTGGGTGGTGATTTCAAAACCAGGAATGGTTCGACTCTGCTGAAAATCGCACTGCTGCAAAAAGCAGGATTTGAGGTCATTGAAATCCCGGTTATCCAGCTTTGGAGCCCGGACTCAATAAAACGATGTATTGATCAAATAAAGATCAGGGTGAACATCCCGCCACAGCGGCATGGCTCTGTATCACTTACTCAAACGCGGGGGGCAGGTAAGCGATATGTTACTGCCGATAAAGGATGGCAAGATCACTGTGACTTAACTACCGAAGGACACTCACAAAGGAAAAAGGGTAAACTAAAAAGTAGAAAAAGGAATAGAAGAAAGTAACCTCTTCCCTTCCATCATGACTCAAGAACCGTTTTCACATTTCAGGGAAGGCGGGCTTCCAACTTTTCAATACCTGTCATCCAGGATGGTATTACTGTTTGCATTCATCAACTGAACAGATCACCCCTGACAACAGCCGATGACTATCCATCCTCCTCCCTTTTGCGTTACCCTTACCTGATGCACGATAAATAAGAGAAACACGTCTGCTGTAAGTAGCTAACCATATGAAATCATATATTTCTGACTCCTTGTTCAGGCACTCTGCTTCGTTACAACTCCGGTCACATAGCTACGGCTAT
>NZ_JBLYNV010000157.1:0-2596 GCF_049310165.1 Endozoicomonas sp. ALE010
AAAGTTGAGGGTTCTCTTGTGTTTTCAGAAATTATGAGTATGTCAGTTTTCTGGTTGTGGCAGCTGACGTGTATTCATCGGGAGTAGCTGCCAGGGGAGTGATTGATAGCTGGTTTCAGCAGGTCATCAATGAATACCAGGGTCAGGAACCGGGATAGCGCACTCAGGCAGGCTCTGCCCGAACCTGCTTTTGCAGAAACGTATGCACCGAACCTTTTGCCGTACGCCCCAGTTTCTGCATCAGGTTAAACGGTACGTCAAAAAGTTGATATTGCTCCCCCAGGTCTTCTAGCATACGTAACCATAGATGGGCGGTCATTTCCGCATCGGCCAGTGCCCGGTGAAAAACACCATCAGTCGGTAGTCGCTTATATCGCACCAATGTTCCCAGTTTATGGTCGGGAGCGTTCTGGTATAGTCTCCGCGCTGCCAGCATTGAGCAGGCAAAGGCACCGGAATATGCAGAGCCTGCCAGCACCATCTCATTATCCAGAAACTTTTTGTCAAACGATGCGTTATGAGCCACCAGGTTATGTTTACCCACAAAGCTGGCAAACTCCCGGATCACCGATAAACAATCCGGCGCGGATTTCAACATGGCATTGGATATACCGGTATAACTGGAAATAAAGCCATTAATCAGAAAACCCGGGTTCATTAGCTGCTGAAAACGGTCAGTTATCCTGCCATGTTCGATCAAAACTGCACCGATCTCTATGGCTCTGTCACCCATATTGGGCGACAATCCGGTTGTCTCAAAATCCAGGACAACAACGGTATCTGCGTTTTTATGGCTCATCAGTCTTTAGCCTGAATATAAATCATTCCCTGGAAATGAGTATTCCTAATGATATTTACTGCCAGATTACCGCAAGGCCGCAACAATATTCAGGAAAACCTCACAACCACACACTATAACATATTGATATTACATCAAATAAAAGAATTACCACAGAATGAAATATGCTTAACGTCTGTCATTGATAAAAACCGGACACCTTTGTTGAAATATTATCAGACACGTTTATCGAAAACTTTCCGGACATATACCCTGACAAAAATAGAGGAAGCGGACACTATTTATGAAAAAAATGGTGTTAGAATGCCTGACTCACAGGGCATTCCGGACACTATTTTGAAAAACAGGCGGACACTTTTTGTGATCACGGACATTAATTCTGTGACTTCTAGCAAAACTCTCTCTTATTTTGTCTTTGTGGTGGTAATCACCATATCTCCTTCCTGATTTCTTGAACTTTCGGTAACTATTTGCTGGTTCGCTTGAACTATCATCTTCTCCTACCTGCACTTTCCCAAACTTTATGCTGGGAACTTTCACGATATTAATGATGGTTTTTCCGTGGTGAATTTTACCCTGAGATACTAATGCAGATTTTAGGCGCACAAAAAAAAGCACTCAAATATGAATGCTTGATGAGATTTTTTTAAAAAAATTGAGGAAGGTGAAAAGAAACGCTCAGAGGAGAGATATGAGCTTAGCTGGCTTGCCACTCCTTCATGGCCTGCCCCCATAATCGAGTGAAATCTTTGTATCGAAATCCATGATACTCAACCATACGACATCTGACATTATTATAACTGGGCACAACTCCTTCCTTCTCGAGATCTACGATGATCTTCAATATCTGGTCAGTAAATTGATGGTATCGCTTATCACTCTCTACCTTTCGCAAGCCCTGATTCTTTTGCACCAGAGCACGAGTCAATTCAGGCAAATGATAAGAAAGAAAACTAACACCCACCTCCAGCTTGCTGGCAATTTCCGGCAATGGCGTAATTTTTTCTGATAAAGCATAGGTCTGCAGTCGTTTTTCAATCTCCTCCATCTCCAGTGTCGAGTTAAACACTTTTCGAACAGTTAATCTGGCCTCAGTCAGCTGCGGTGCAATATCCTGATGATTCAGCAGTAACTGTGACGGCAAAACATTCACTGCCAGGCAAAAATCAAGAAAACTGGTCAGCGTTGGTCGATAACGACCAGACACTCATTGCGAAATCGTTCTGTCAGAGAAGCACACGGCTTCGGTCAACTTTGTCACAGCACCGCACCCGGAACGATTGACAACCATCATCACCCCATCCTTAAATTCCTGACTGACATCAATCTCCAACAATTGATGACGGCACTCAAAAAGGTCATAAAAATATTGTTCCCTGGAAGTCACCTCTCTGGCCTCACCTCCCATATAACCGAGAAAACCACCGCACTGAGTACACCAGCCAACCCTTCTTGATGAAGGAAGCGCCTGCTGGGTGGCGCCACAATCCGGGCATTTACTTACGAGCCTCAACTGATGAACAGGACAGCTTTTCACTTCCATAAGGGAAAAAACCAGCGGATCATAAACAGGCGTTGATTGTCGTATAGCATCCAGATAACACTCAGGGCACCAATGTTTTTCCTGCCGGATAACTCCTTTACCCATTGAATCAAACAGCCCCCTGAACGGCATCATCGTATGTTGTTCCAGACCTTTCATACCAGTTGCATATTCTGGTAAACGTGAACGCTAATTCTGGTAAGCGTGAACACCTCCGCTTACCCAAGCACTGCCCTCCTTTATTTGTAGCCTGA
>NZ_JBLYNV010000158.1:0-2592 GCF_049310165.1 Endozoicomonas sp. ALE010
AGGCCGTGGTCGCCCTGTTGCCCCACGTGAAGGCACAGAAAGACCAATTCAATGCCCAGGCCATCGCCAACCTGCTGTGGGCCATGGCGAAACTGGTGGACAACGGGCTGGAGCGGACACCCGGGCTCAAAGAGGCCTTAGCCGCCTTGTTGCCCCTCGTGAACGTACAGAAAAACCAACTTAATACCCAGGGCATTGCCAACCTGCTGTGGGCCATGGCGAAACTGGTAGACAACCAACTGGAGTGGACTCCAGGGCTCAAAGAGGCCGTGACCGCCCTGCTGGCCCTCCTGGACGCACAGAAAAACCGACTTAATGCCCAGAACATTGCCAACCTGCTATGGGCCATGGCGAAACTGGTGGACAACGGGCTGGAACAGACACCAGAGTTCAAAGAGGCCGTGGCCGCCCTGTTGCCCCACGTGAACGCACAGAAAAACCAATTTATTCCTCAGGGTATCACCAACCTGTTGTGGGCCATGGCGAAACTGGTGGACCACGGGCTGGAGCAGACACCAGGGCTCAACGAGGCCGCGGCCGCCCTGTTGCCTCTCGTGAACGCACTGAGAGACCATTTTATTCCTCAACATATCGCCAACCTGTTGTGGGCCATAGCGAAACTTGTGGACAATGGGCTGGAGCAGACACCAGAGCTCAACGAGGCCGTGGCCGCCCTGTTGCCCCTCGTGCACGCACAGAAAAACCAACTTAATGCCCAGGGCATTGCCAACCTGCTGTGGGCCATTACGAAACTGGTGAACAACGGGCAGGAGTGGACACCAGAGTTCAATGCGGCCGTGGCCGCCCTGTTGCCCCTCGTGAACGCACAGAAAAACCAACTTAATGCCGTGGGAATCGGCAAACTGTTGTGGGCCATGGCGAAACTGGTGGACATCGGGCAGGAGCAAACACCAGAGCTCAAGGAGGCCGTGGCCGCCCTGTTGCCCCTCGTGAACGCACAAAAAGACCAATTTAATGCCCAGCATGTTGCCAACCTGCTGTGGGTCATGGCGAAACTGGTGGACAATGGGCTGGAGCAGATACCCGGGCTCAACGAGGCACTGGTCGCACTGTTGACCCGGGTGAACACACAGAAAGACCAATTTAATGTCCGGGATATCGCCAACCTGCTGTGGGCCATGGCAAAACTGCTGGGCAACGAGCAGAAGCCGACACCCGGGCTCAACGAGGCCGTGGCCACGCTACTGCCACACGTGAAAGTACAGAAAGCTAACTTTAAACCACAGGATATCGCCAACCTGTTGTGGGCCATGGCGAAACTGGTAGACAACAGATATGAGCAGACACCAAAGTTCAACGAAACCGTGGCTACGCTGTTGACCTGCGTGATCGTACAAAAAGCTAACTTTAACCCACAGGAAATCGCCAACCTGCTGTGGGCCATGGCAAAACTGGGGGATAACGGACAGGAGCAAACACCAGGGCTCAACGTGGCCGTAGCTGAGCTGTTACACCGGGTGAACGCACAGGAAGAGCAATTTATTGCCCAGCATGTTGCCAACCTGCTGTGGGCCACGGCCAAACTGGGTGAACTCATTGAGCTGAACCTGGCTACCTCTGCGTGCGAATCGCTTGTCTATCGAATCAGTGAGAACCTTGAGTTTTCCAGGGAAGAGATATCAATGTCTCTCTGGGGAGTCATGGTATGCTGTGCCAGGCTGGCTCTGGACTCCAATGCCAATAAGAATAACGTTTTTGAAAAGCACATGGATGACCTGTTGACTCGCCTGAAAAATAAATCGCCGCATGATGAAGAGGATCAATCCACTATGATCATGGCCTCAAGCTGGCTTGGCAGAGCGTGTCCGGTCGTCCGCCATTACCAGACAGCCATTTCAAAAACCCAGGCCGAATTTCGCCATCAACTCCAATCCTGTATGCCCTCTTTGAAGATTGAAGAAGAAAAGAGTTTGAACTCATTGCCTCCGGTTGACCTGTTACTGCCAGATCACAACATGGTGATTGAAGTTCAGGGACCGTCTCATTACGTGGGTGGTGATTTCATAACCAGGAAAGGTTCGACGCTGCTGAAAATCGCACTGCTGCAAAAATCAGGATTTGAGGTCATTGAAATCCCGGTTAACCGGCTTTACAACCAGGTTTTAATGAAACCATTTATTGATCAAATAAAGAAGAGCGCAAACAGCCAGTAATCGCCTCCCTGCCATCATGACTCAGGAACCGTTTTTACAATTCAGAGTAGATGTTCTCCTCCAACCGCTTGCGTTTATTAACCGTTCAGCAAAATGAACTTCTGAACAGAACAGCAGTCTGCATTTTATATTCTCATGAATTAATGAAATATAATTATGGATAGAAGATCTGCCGGTATCAGTGGTAAATACACAAGATCAGTTAATAATTACAACCAACCGAATAGCCATGCCCCTTCTTCAGGGCGTGGGCGATATAGACATGCCACAGTCAGACCATGGGATAATCCCCCCCGCAATGCCCCGGGGCGCAATGAATTTTACCACTCTTCTGGCACACGCTCTTCTCAACATCTACAGTGCCGTTCAGTAAACCCTGCTCAAGATTTTAATGCCCTCATCAAACAGGAAATAATGG
>NZ_JBLYNV010000159.1:0-2581 GCF_049310165.1 Endozoicomonas sp. ALE010
TGCTCAAGCCTGTCCTGCCTTTGTTCCAGCCCATATTCCTGATATATTCTTGGTCCGTTCCACACATCCCTTGTGTAGTTTTGCAGATGCAACACATTCTCCCTGGCTCCAGTCAGGCCGCTGGCGGTCATAAAATGGGGAGTAGCAGCAGCATCACCAGCAGCAGTGATCATCACTTGACGGGAGCCTGATTTTTTCTTGATCACATTTCGCCAAACCCGACGTTGCTGTAAATAGAATACCGCCACCGATGGGTCATCAATCATTTCCTGAGTAACACCCAGCGACTGGTCAATACCATAGCTGTGTGCCACTGTTTGAAACCAAGCCTTGGAAAGCGCTTTCTGCACCCTGGCTACGCGCTGATTACGCCAAGTTTCCTGGTCGGCTGCTGATCGTTTATCGCCATTTTGATCCAGATCTGGCACCGGTAATGCCGCTAACTTTTGCTTAACCTTATGGCAGAATTGAGTAAATGCTTCAGGCAGCTCCATCCCGATATAAACCAGGTTGTTATTGTCAAAACACCGGGTCTTCATCACTCTTCCATGGATGGATGACTGCAGGCTGCGAACACCGCTGGACTGCTCATGGGTTTGCTGGCCAAGCAATCTTCGCTCATCTGAACTCAGCCCCTCAATCCTTTCCACCTGAGATAGCATCTGCTCCTGGAAAAACTGCTGAAACTGTTGATTAAGTACCACCACCCCGCGAAAATCCGGAAAAGTTTCCAGCCGATCATTTTGCAGGGGCTGCTCCTTTGGCCCTTCCCAGGAACAGACACCATAGCTTCGGGCAGACGTAACGGCCCTGTCCTGCATATATTTATTACGCAGCTGACTATGTTTACCCCCGGCGCAAATCACTAAATCCACAGGACGGGTTACCGTTGCTTCAGGTTTCTGATAACCGACAGGTGGCTTTTTCTTGCCGTTGGCAAAGGGAGAGGGATCATTCCCGGGGTGATATTTAGCCTGTACTGTATAGCCTTGTTCACCTGCCTCTACCCTGGTCATTTCATAGGCAGCTAACCGCTCCAATCGGTTTTTCTGCGGGTCATCACGCTGGGAAGTATGATCGTAATTGCGTGCCATCAGGTCAGCCAGTCTATGATTCAGAGCCTCTTCCAGCCGGTGAGTGACAATTTCGCCTGCCTTTTCTCCCAAACCATCCGTACGAACCATACCCTTTCCAGCCTGTCCATTCTCACCGAACAGGTCGTAGTAATGTTCTCCAAGATAAAACTTCAGCATATCCATCCATTTAGGGTCCAGTCGAACCACTTGTAACCGGTTATATGCAGTGCTCCGTTTCTCAAACACTGAGACATTGGCCCCCTCCTGAAACTGGGTGAAAGCCAGCATCAGCCCTGTTGGGCCAGCCCCTTCAATGGCAACATTCGGATGTCTGTTGGCTTTCTTGTTCTGCGCTATGATCCAGTCCAGCTGGGCCAAATCCACTTGTGGCCCTCTTAACTGAGCCAAATCCAGCAGCTTTTTGAACATCTGCTGATTGTGTTCAGAATCAGTACCATAGATATTGGCCTTTCCTATACCTTCTAATAACAGATTTAACTCCCAGCGCCGCCCTTGATTCAGCTGAACATGCAATAATGCCGCCCGACCTTCTGCTATCAAGGCCCGATGTGTTTTGCAACGGGTTTCGAGTGCTTTAAATTCCTGGTTTTGATCCTGATTTTCTGCGGACAAAGTACTCCTTAAGGACTCATACTGCTGAAAGTCATGTGCAACCCGCTCCAGATCAAGCGTTCTCAATTCACTGGGTAATCGACTTATTCTGGCCGCTACAGCACAACCGTCTGCAAACAGATTTTCCTCTAGCCGGTGTATTCGCGAGTAACGAAAAAATAGCCCCTGATAGCTATCTTTAAGCAAGGCCAGGTCCCTGGCAGAAACCAACTCCCGGGGGTGGCCCTGAACAGACGAACTGCCCAGGCCATTATTAAAAATCAGGTTGAGTGCATCCCGCAAAGGCCGCTGACGAGGGGAGTATGGATAAGTAAATACATTACCGATTCGTTTCGTTAATTGTTGATACTCTTCAAGCGACAGCTCCTCCCGAATGTTATGTAAAACGGACAGGGCAATGGTATCTTTCAGGTCAGTAAAACCAACCGATTGCCGGGTATTACGAAAGTGCTTTTCCAGCTTGCTGATAGCTTCATGAGCTTTATGCTCATCCGGTAACAATTCCGGTGACAGAATAATGAGTTGATAATAGGCTTTCAGCACTTCTCTGCTATCTTCCAACGTCACCCGGGGTAGGCGAGACAGCAATCCGGAAAGTTCTTTTTTCAGAAATCCAGCGGCTTCACGGATAATTTTACGTTCTTTCGGGTTAATTAGAATTGTATCCTGACTACTGACTATCGCTTTACACTCTGATTCTTTAAGAAAAGGCAGAACGCCATTTTCCACGGCCTGTATGACCTGTTTTTTTAGACTGTAAGGCGCTTTTTCAGTTTGCAGTAATTCCCATAACTGACCACGAAATAAAGCAGCCGCTTCCTGCTCTTGTCTTCGCTGTTTCCGGCCTTCTGTCGTGAACAGGTTTAACAAAC
>NZ_JBLYNV010000160.1:0-2557 GCF_049310165.1 Endozoicomonas sp. ALE010
CCGTTTACCATTACGGCCTCAGTGGCCAGTTGATGGCGGAAACCCGGATCGACAGCCAGACAGGGAAAGAGATCCATAAAAACTACCTGTGGTTGAACCGGGTGCCAGTAGCGATGGCGGATGACTCCAAAGGTCAGCAGATCACCTACCTTCATACGGATCATCTGAATACTCCCAGAAAAGCGACCAATGACCAGCAAACTATTGTCTGGCAATGGAACAGCGATGCTTTTGGGATGGGTCTGGCCAACCAAGACCCGGACGGTGATGGCAAGGAGACGGAAATCAACCTGCGTTTCGCAGGCCAGTACTACGATCATGAAAGCGGTTTGTTCTACAACTACCACCGTTACTACGACCCGGAAACGGGGCGCTACAGCCAGAGTGATCCCATAGGGTTGAGAGGTGGCATCAATACCTATGCCTATGTGAACAGTAATCCGCTGGTCAGCACAGATCCATTGGGACTGTTTTTGTTTGCTTTTGATGGGACGGGGAATGATGCAGATGATCTGGGTGGTCTTAATGCGGAAGCAGAAACAAATGTTTCACTCTTCAGGCGGTATTATCAAGATGCCTATTCCCGAGATGATGTGCTTTATCAACCAGGTGTAGGAACTGATGGCTGGCTGGACTATATCATTGGCGGTGCGACTGGCCTGGGCTCTCGTGAGAGGGTAAACGACGCTCTTTATATGCTCGATGTTCTTTTAAGGCGGGACTCATGGGATCGAACTATTGACATTGTAGGGTTCAGTCGTGGGGCTGCAGCTGCCAGGGAGTTCTCTAACGAGATCTTTGAACGCATTGATAATAATCATTGGGCTAATGTCAGTGAATGCAATCCCCTGAATGTTCGCTTTATGGGGCTGTTTGATACAGTCGGTTCAATGGGACTGGCAGGGAATAGCACAGATATTGGCTATGACTTCTCCGTTGATAGCCGTATTGGCCATGTAGCTCATGCTGTAGCACTCAATGAACATAGAGCTTTATTTCCTCTTTCCTCAGTATCGCCCAATGAGGGAGCCGATATTTCTTCCGGCGGCAATATTGTTGAACAGGGCTTTGTTGGTGCACATTCTGATATAGGTGGTGGTTATGGCGATAGTGACCTTTCAGATATAGCTTTGCAGTGGATGTATCATCAAGCATTGAGCGCAGGTGTTGAGCTGGGTGATTTGAAAGATGAACATAAAGTCGTTGAGAAGCCTGTTATTCATGATGAGAGAGGCTGGCTGGGCAAACTGGGTAATGAGGATAGAGCTATCTATTATCCGAATGATCCTGACTTTAAACCTACCCCTACATCCAAGTGCGAGAGGAAAGTGGATAACCGGTGTGTTCAGTATCAGGCTGCCCGAGAGTCAGAACGGCAAAGAACTGCACCTCAATTTCCTGATCTTGAGCATATGATTCAGAGCAAACCCGACGGTAATTTCCGTGGAACAGTTAATATGGATCTGTATCAGGTCTGGCTGGATGAGAATGGAGTATTTGGCGATGGTTAAAAGTAAGTTCAATACCTATGCTGCTATTTATCTGCTTCTAATGGTGAGTAGTTTGATGAGTGGTTGCAGTGCATTTGGCAGAAACTTTTACAGTATCGGTGTTCATAATGATACTGAGAGTAGTCTCTATTTTACTGAAGTGTTAAATGAACTGGATCAGTATATATTCCATAAAGGAAAAATGATAATACCCTTTAAGTCAAAGGACTTTAGCATTATTGGCTCTGTTCCAATCAAGGATACTCCTGAGTATGGACTGGTTCGCTGGAAGTTTGAAGAGGAAGGGGACTGGATAGAAAAGAAAGTGAAGGTCAAGGAAGGTTTGCCTGATAATTTTCAGGGAGCTATTTACTTTAGTATTTTGAATGAGAATGAGGTTTTTATATCTTGGATTCTTAAAAATGATAAATCTAAAGCTGTTGATTGTGGAGGCTATATATTCGAAAAGTACCACTATCGGGCTAAACCATATGTAGATAAAGATATAGCCATGTGGCAAGACTACATGGAACAGAAAGAGGCTGACCTAAAAGCGGGGTTGACGGATAAATACAAGAAACCCAAATTCTATGATACGGTGACAGAGAAATGGTTTCACTGTAATGTTCGAGCTTACTTGAAGCCTTAGGGCTATTGGCCAAGATGAGTGCAAAAAAGTGTAAATTGGCAATGATGGTTGCTTACTTCATCGTAGTAACCAACTGGCTTATTCTATTGTATTCTCAAGTGCCTTCAATTGTGAATAATGGAGTGCTAAATCCATATGGCTTTTTACTCGGAGGGCTTTATGCAGCAATAACTTTTGTCATATGGCAGGGGTGTATTTGCATCTTGTGGTTTTATCGTTCTGGAGGGGTATTGTCACATGTATTTGGTTTTTTGATCTTTGGGCTGTACTTGGTTGTTTTTTTTTCAAATAGAAAATAGGACACCCTTATATTTGACAAACAAGCTAGCTAGGAGCCTGTCCGAGAATAGACTGCCCTACTGCGGTGGCAGCAAATTGGTCTAAAAATTCCGTTTTGTTCGGCAAATAGCCCCGCTAT
>NZ_JBLYNV010000161.1:0-2551 GCF_049310165.1 Endozoicomonas sp. ALE010
TGCATATTCTGGTAAACGTGAACGCTAATTCTGGTAAGCGTGAACACCTCCGCTTACCCAAGCACTGCCCTCCTTTATTTGTAGCCTGAGTGTTCACGACCCTCCAGTTTTGGTCTGATTTTTTCTCATGGACTTTCCCTTGAGTTCCAACCGGTGGGCGTTATGAATCAGCCGGTCCAGAATGGCATCAGCCAGCGTCGCGTCACCGATGCTGTCATGCCACTTCGATACCGGTAGCTGGCTAGTGACGATGGTAGAACTCTGGTTATGCCTGTCATCCATAATCTCCAACAGGTCATTGCGCTGGCTCTGGGTCAGGGGCTCAAGCCCCCAGTCGTCCAGTATCAGCAAATTGACTTTCGCCAGTTGCTGCAGGAGCTTGCTGTAGCTGCCATCACCGTGAGCAATGGTCATGGCTTCCAGCAACCGGGAGGTCCGGTAGTAGCGCACACTGTAACCGCGCAGGCAGGCACTGTGGCCAAAGGCGCAACTAAGCCAGCTTTTGCCAGTTCCACAGGGTCCGGTGATCAGCAGGTTCTGGTTTTTGCTCAGCCACTCACCCGGTATCAGTGAGGCCATCTGGGAACGGGTAATCCCCCGGGGCTGCTCATAATCAATATCCTCCAGGGTGGCTGCCAGTTTGAAACGAGCGGCTTTCAGTAACCGGGCCAGTCGTTTGTTGCTGCGGTCCGCGTCCTCCTGGTCAATAAGCAGGGCCAGCCGCTCTTCGAAGCTGAGCCCTTCATAGGTGCCGGGTTGCTCACTCTGCAGGTTCAGGGCATCCGCCATGCCTCCCAGGCGCAGGCTGCGAAGGCGAGTCAGGTTTTGATTGATCATGGTCTCGCTCCTCACTGGTAAAAGCTGGCGCCGCGAATGTTTTCATGGCTTCTGGTCACACGATCATCGTCGCTGGTTTCTGCCTTGTTCAGCGGGATTTTGTCTAATCCGGACTGGAGGATCGAACGGACATTAGCAACTCGCCGACCACCGGTGTTTCTGGCCCGGTGGCAGGCCGCATTCAATCGGTCAGCGCCGTATTCACGCTCCATGTTGAGCAGTCCAAGACAGGCACGGTAAGCCTGTTCCGGATGCTCTTTGCTATCGAGCAGTTGCTGAGTAAACCACAGGACGTCGGGGCCCAGCTTTTTCGCCCAGTTCAGGAGTCGTCCCGGTGTCCACTGCTGCTGTTTCTGGTGGCGCTCTGGCATATGCTCTGTGCGGGTGGTGAAGCCGGTTCCCCATTTGCGGGGATGGCTGGCTACCGGCTTCCCCTTGTAGAAGATCTGCACCAGTTGCTGTCCTGCCCGGATTTCCACCTGCTCACGCACCAGCTGATGGGGCACTGAGTAGGAGTGGTTTCCATACTGCACGTGGTAGTCAATATTGACCCGGGCATACTTGAATTCGATGTATTCAAATGCCTCCCGGGGTAAGGGCCTGAGCGCCGGTTGATCCAGCTGCTCATACAGCGTACGACGGCAACCGGGTTGCTGCTTGAAAGGTCGGTTGTTGAGGTCTTCCAGCAGGCGTCGTATTTCCTGGTTCAGCTCCGCCAGCGAGAAGAACGTAGTATGGCGCAGGCGCATTAATATCCAGCGCTCAACGACCTGCACGGCGACCTCTACCTTTGCCTTATCTTTCGGCTTGTAAGGCCTGGCAGGCATGATGGAGGTGCCAAAGTGTTCGGCCAGGTGCTGGTAACTCCGGTTGATCTGTGGCTCGTAGCGGCAGGCTTTGGATACTGCGCTGCGCAGGTTATCCGGAACCAGCAACTGGGTCACGCCGCCAAAGAACTGAAACGCCCGGGCCTGGGAGCAGAGAAAGTCCTGCAGGCCCTGGGTCCAGCTGGCTTCAGCATAGGTGTAGCTGGATGCCCCCAGCACGGCAACAAAGATCTGTGCTGGCGCGGTTTCGCCGGTTTCACGGCTGACAATGGGGACGGTCAGACCCGCATAGTCGATAAACAGTTTTTCGCCGCCCCGGTGCTCCTGGCGCATGGAGCGTTTCTGCTTTTTGCGCCACTCATTGTAGCGATGGCAGAACTGGGCATAGCTGTAATGGCTGTGGGGGTAAACGTCACAGTATTCCTCCCAGAGCACCTGTTTGGTCATTCCCTTTTGCTTGAGGGAACGGTGAATATCGATCCAGTCAGGATCAATCAGCCCTTGATATCGGCGGTTAATGGCTTCAGGAGTGAGCTGGTTGATCAGTGACGTATCGTCCATCTCATTCGGCAGTGGCCAGCTCAGCCCGGATTCACTGAACAGGTTCAGGTATTTGGTGATGACACCCGTGCTGATTCTGAGGCTGACAGAGATCTGTCGGATGGTTAACCGGCACTCGAACCGGAGTCGCAAGATGTCCCTGATTTTACGCATTGGTAACCTCGTTTCCATTGGCATGGCCGCTGCTCCTTTTGATTGAGAGTTAAGGGGAGCGGCACAAGTTGAACGAAATCAATGCTTAAGAAAGGGAAATAGTTACGTTACCGTTACGATTCTGGTGTCGTGAACATGAATTCTGGAGTCGTGAACGCGATTCTGGAAATCGG
>NZ_JBLYNV010000162.1:0-2511 GCF_049310165.1 Endozoicomonas sp. ALE010
TCTGGACTGTCGGTTCCGTTGTTACTGGCGTTGGAGGTGTTGCGAAAGGCGGTGTGAAACTTGCCAAGGTTGGAGTGGATGTTGGTAAGAAATCGCTGGAGTTAATGGAGGAAACTGCAAAGAAGGTAAAAGGAAAAACTGCCGAGATTGTTAACATTCAAGAGTATGCACAAAAAGTCGCCGACAAAGCCCTAGTTAATTCTGGTGGTAAGCTTAGTTATTCTGGTGAACCTCTACTAGATATGAGCAAGCTAAGCAATCAACAAAAAGGCGTGATGGGAGAACTCTTCGGTGAAGGCACTGTGAAGAAAATTGTGCCAGATGGTAGAAAAGTTGGGCGTAGCCCTGGAATAGGTGAGACTGGAATAGATGATTTATACCAGGTTAAACGTACAGACGTTGATTTTGTGATAATTGAATATAAATTCAACACTGCCAAGCTCAAGAAAACAAATGACGGCAAGCAGATGAGTGATAGTTGGTTAAACGGTGAAAACACTGGATATAATAGAGTGCTTGAATCGGTTAACGGCAATAGGCAGATGGCTAGCGATATACGTATAGCAATGGATTCCGGGCGTGTAGAGAAGTGGGTTGTAAGGACCTTTCCTGACGGAACTTCACATGTTGAAGTATTGAATAAGAATGCAAAAAATATGGGTATTGATAATAAGTCATCCACTATTTTATCAACTCTAGATAACTTCTCTGGAGTAACACCATGATTCGCGATGCATTAGGCGACAAAGATTACTGGGATACATGGATTCAGTTTGAAGACCAGACCATTGAAAAAATGGTGAAACAATTAGAACAGAATCCGGGTCAACCAAATTACCGGCCTCAGTTCATTTACGAAATAGCAAACGAATATAGAGAAAACCTATTTCAGCGTTATTCTCGAGGAGACGACATTGCTGAATTAAGGGAACTATTGGTACCAATCATAGACTATTGGGAAAAATCAGAGCTAATGGGTAAAGAAGTGTGGAGTAAAACTCAACAGGTTTCTCGCCACTCCTGGGAAGTAAACTTTGATCATTATATTGTTTGTTTTTGGTTAGTCGGGCTGGCTATTTTGCTAGAACTTCCCGACGCAGAGTGGTTTAGGCTTATAAACCTGGTTGGGAATGAAGGTAAAGATGCATTACTTGATTTGGTCATAGCCAAGCGTTCACCAACTCGAAAAATAGGAGATCAACTTTGTTTTGATAAACCCTACAGACACCTTTATGAAGCAGTAAACTGTGCTGATAAAAGCAAACAAACTCACAAACTGTATGAGTTCGTCAAGAATTGGTACTCAGAGCTCCGAACCATTGGCCACTCAAGCAAAAAAAAGCCATTGCCACGTCATAGCCATCCGTATTGGTACAGGTTTGGCGATGAAAATTTCGAAGGTGGTGCTTATTTTGGCCGATGGTGTATTGAAGCCGCAGCTGTCGCAAAAGCATTTAATATTGATGACAGCCTTTGCCTCGGTCATGAGCATTATCCTGGCGACTTACTCAGGCCTAATGGGCCAACAACCCATAAAGTAAGGCAAGAAGATAATAGTGCTCATAAAAAGAGTCACTGGTTATCGCGTTTCTTTAACAGTAAGTAGTGATTGAAAACTGAAGCCATGGCAGTCAACATGATAAAATCAAAAATCGCCTTCATCCTTTTTGCCACCTTGCTTCTCACAGGCTGTGGCAATATCAAAACGATAAAATCTTTCTCAACATCGTTTGCGGAGTCCACCTCTGAACAACAGGCCAGAATTCGCATCATCAGCGATAAGGGCATGGTTCGCGGTGTGCCAAACAGTGAGTGTATTGACTACGCCTTACCCGGTTCTGGTGTCATGACCGCTTATTACAATGGCTTTGCTGATTTGAACTGGAAGGAGCTGGACTTGCCCGATGGCAAGTTCCCGGATAAGCAATTTCCGGCCGGTGCAGTATGGACAGAGCTGGCAATTGATGGCGACAAGCCTATAGCTCTTCACTATATTCTGAACGAGCATCTTCAAAGTTGTTCCGTAATGGCTAACTTCACACCAGAAAGCGGGCAGGATTATGAAGCTTATTTTAAAACCGGCAGTGTGGAGTGCTCCGTTAATATAACGAACATCAGTGAAAACAAGACATCCACTCATTCAGATAAGCTGGCATTGAACCAGGCGGAACTCTGTAACTGGCAGGATATGTTCTGAAAGGCCAACCTCAAAGCCCAGGCTCATGTGCAAGGGCTTTGAGGAATTCACCTAATCAAAAGTTGTACTGAACACCGAGCCCATAAACATAGGTAGTGATTTCAGCGTCTTCTTCGCCTTCAATGCGATCAATATTCGCAACCACGTTCAGCTCATCATTCAGGGCATAACCTGCAGTCAGGCCCAGACAAAATCAAAGACACCCAATAATTTGCCAGCGATGTAGAAATCACAGCAGGCAGAGACTTTGCCGCCACTGCCGCCAATATCACCAGTAGTAGCGGCAATGCTTCGATCGCTACAGGCAATGACCT
>NZ_JBLYNV010000163.1:0-2399 GCF_049310165.1 Endozoicomonas sp. ALE010
CGGAAACGGGGCGATACAGCCAGAGTGATCCCATAGGGTTGAGAGGTGGCATCAATACCTATGCCTATGTGAACAGTAATCCGCTGGTCAGTACTGATCCATTGGGACTGTTTTTGTTTGCTTTTGATGGGACGGGGATGGACAGGGATAATATTAAGAAAGGTCAAACCCTGACGAATGTCGCACTGTTTCAGGATTATTACAATGAAGCAAATGGGGGAGATGACGCATCCTTTTATCAACCTGGTGTAGGAACCAGTGGCGGCATTGACGGAATTATTGGTGGAGGGTTCGGCTATGGAGCCCGAAGCCGAGTTGATAATGCCTTGATAGAACTTGATCGACTAATTCTTCAGGAAGATCCTTATTTTTCAGATGGAATCATAGATATTGTAGGTTTTAGTCGGGGAGCAGCAATTGCGCGTGAATTTAGTAATGATGTTTATGAACGTATTGATAGTGGCTATTACGACAATCTTTATACTGAACAGAATCCAGACCGGGATCTTTGTACTCCACTACCCACAGTAAAAGTTCGTTTTATGGGAATATTCGATACAGTTGGGTCTTTGGGGTACCCAGGCGACCCTGATAATGGAGATTTTGACTTAACTACTGATTCACGAATTAACCATGTTGCTCATGCTGTTGCTCTAAATGAGCATAGAAATGCTTTCTCTTTATCATCCGTAGAACGAGATGAACATAATGCGGGTAGTTCCGGTAATATCGTAGAGCGAGGCTTTATTGGTGCCCATACCGATGTTGGAGGTGGATATGGCAAAAGTGATGAGCACCCTGGGAGTGACTTATCTGACGTACCTTTGCAGTGGATGTATCGTCAAGCTGTGAGTGCAGGAGTTGAGCTGGGTGATTTAAAAAATGAGCATTTGCTGGTAGACAACCCTGTGCTCCACGATGAAAGAACGGGAAGCATTCTGTATCCAGATAAGGATGATAGAAAGATTTTTTATGAAAATGATCCTGACTGGGAGCTGGCAGAGTGTCAAAGTGCATTCCAATGCCGTTTTTGGTCCCCTCCTGAAACACAGAGGCAGAAAACTGCGCCACAGTTTCCGAACCTTGATCATATGATAATAGAAAACCCAGGTGGTAATGAAGGTAATGTACGTGGGTCTATTGATATGTCTCAGTATCAGAAGTGGCTTAAAGACTCTCTAAATATCACGGTTAACATTTAAGGTTGTATCCCCGATGAGTAAATGTGCGAAAAGGTTTTTTTTGTTGATCGGGGGAGGATTGCTAGCCGTAGTTTTATGGATTGGCTGGAGCATCGTTTCACTGCAATTGCCTGGGTTTTATTTTCAGAACAGTACTCTTCATTCTATGAGTGTGTTTTATGTGGTTGATAATCATAATTATACCATTGCAATGCAGCGTACAAATGAGTTTCAGCCTGGAGATCGTAAAAGTATAGGCGGGCCTGTATCCAGAGTGCCATCTTACTTGACTTTGACATTTGGTGATAAGAAAGGTCAGCAACAAAGCAAGCTTGATATTAGTAGAAATTTACCATGGATAGTTTGGCTTAAGTTGACCTTTATGCCATGGAAGTATACAGCTGACTTTATAGTGAATGTATTACCCGAAGGTAAGACGGCTTTAACTTGGGTATTGGAAGATAAGAGTAACAAACTTAGAACGCTAGCATGTGGAGGGTGGCTTGTGGATCATTACTACTCAGATGTTCTTGATAAGTTTAAGCATGTGAGGTTTAGTGTCGAGCATCCTCGAGAATCTTATACCTGCAATCCTCTATCTTATATAGGCTTTGAACGTAAGCGAATAGAGGCTGAGCTGAGTAAAAAATGAAGTGATAAAAGCTTACGCCACTCCCTACATCATGAAGTGGCGCGATTGCTTACAACAAACCCGAAATAGAATTCGAAAGCCCTTTCTTAAGCTCAGGCAGTGCTTCCTCAAATTTCAGATTGACCTTGTTGGCGGTAGAAACAACCCGAGTCTGGTATTTCTTCCGCTCGCCCACTTCACTGTACTGAACCTGGGTGGAGCCGCTGTTGCCCTGCTTCAGGCTATGAGTGCTATTGCTGGAAACACTGCCTCTGGCTTTTTCCGAGAGCTGGATATCGGTGATCAGGGAATAGGTGACATCCTTGACCAGGCTGTTTGCGACCATCTCGGCAGCCCCTCCAAGAAAGCCTCCGACGGTGGCCGCTGTGCCACTTCCGCCCAATTCATAACCGGCAGCTGCACCAATAAAGACACTGCCATAGCCGCCTGCCAGGACACGCTCGGCAGCAGCCGGATCGGTTTTACCCGCTTGCAAAATATTCACCTGCAGAAGGTAATGAGCGGCATCCGGATCATCCAGAAGCTTGTAGCCTTTACTCTGGATATTGTTGGTGATGGCATCGGTG
>NZ_JBLYNV010000164.1:0-2366 GCF_049310165.1 Endozoicomonas sp. ALE010
GCCCACCGTCTCACAGTGGCGCGGGTTACATCGGGTGCTTGGACAACACAAAATGCAGCAATTCATGGATGCCTGTCTTGACTATCAGGCTGCACCTGAAACTGCTCCTGATGTCACGATTCAGCAACGGTTGCTGGAAGGAATGTTACTGACAAACCACTATCTGCCTGAACACATCGATATACCGGATCTCTGCTTTTCAAACCGGGTGTCAACTGATGATGAAAGAGGCGTAGTTGTTGATGGTGATCACGTCATGTTGGGCCAGGAACGCCTGTGGTACTTTATCACGGCCATACTGTTCGAGCTTAAACAAACAGAGTATCAATTCAGGAATCAAAAGCTTACTGTCATGCCAACCGATGGTGAACCGGTTGTACTCCAAAAACCGGATTTTACCCTCACGGATACTGGCCTTGTTATAAAGAACTGGACATTGGAACAGTTGACCGCCTTTTTCAAGGCAACTGAATTCACAGAACAATGGTATGAAAAGCCTCAGGACAAACGGGAGCCCTATGCGATCAGGCTTGAGGCAAAATTAGCCCAAATGAAAGCAAGAACCAAAGAGACCAGGAAAGCTGAGCCTAAAAAAGCAGCATTTCTGCTGTCACCTTCCATGATTATCAATATCATCAAATACAAAAAACCATTAAAGCCAGCGGTGTGGTCATCTCTGGAACACTATGCCAGCAACGGCCAGCTAACCACAAGTTTATGTAAGGCGCTCAGCCCGGTTATCCGAAATGATAATGATGGTGTTGTTCCTGAGCTCGTTAAAAATGCAGTGGCTGAAAAGTTGGTACAGATTGAGACAACAAAAACACCCGTAGTAACAGCAATCGCTCTGCAACAACCTCCTGCAAGCACGCCCCCCCCTTGGGATCAGGATTCCACCAGGAGCATTCAAGGGCCGAAATTTACCTTTGAAGCGGCAATGGAAGAGCTGGATCGTTTTCCGATATTGGGGAATAGAGAACTTGAACTATTGGAACCCTATCGGAAAGAGATGATACTTCCGCAGTTAATAAGTGTTCTCCAAAAGATCAACCATTATGATGTGGATAAACAGACACAAAACGCCTGGCATTCAGCCTTAGAATGCAGAAAAAAAGACCCTCTTGGGCTGAACGAAATTGACATTGACATTTGGGAATCGGATTCTGATTTATTGTCGCCGGATTTTGATTTATTTGCGACCGAGTCAGAACGGGTCAACAACAATGACTGGATGGAAGAGTTCCTACAAGGATAAACCAGTTGCCCTGACTCAAGCATTTTACGGTTAAAATGGCAACATACGCTGGTTAAATTGGTGCCTACCTGAAATTAGAGGAAACCGGAAGCGAATATCAAGAAGAAAGTCAAACCACCAAAAACCGGTGTCATATATGGTCCCAGCTTTCTTTGCCATGCCGGTACAGTGTACGGGCAACCCGGATAGGGCCGACAGCTGACTGATAAGTTGCAGAACAACGCAATGCCCGGTGATAGCAGGTGCCATTGAACTCAATGACTGGTGCATCGACGTCGAGTGAAGCCAGATCATTTGCAAGAACCTCACACTTTGCCTGAGCAAAAAGAGCATGGACCTGGTTTTCATAATCTTCAAAGTGCCGGATCGAATTATGATGCTGGCGCAGGCGAATCAACATGAGTTCGAGCTGCTCAAGAGCGTGGCAAGTATTAGCGGTTTTCGCCAACGGCTGACATACTTCCATCGGGGCGGCCTCTCACTGGAACGGTGTAGTATTTCAGTAAACATCATACCGGTGTTTGGCCGTTACCCCATATCAGGCCGGACGAAATTTGTTGCTATGGGGGATTGCGTGGAGCGCAAACCCTGAAAATACAGTCAGTATGAGACTTTCACCCAAACGATTCTCCAACTGGAAACAGGGAGGACCTCCAAACAAACCATGCAGTCACCTTCCTCCTCAGCAACCGCAGATACTGTATCCAGGTTAACATCTACTGCAGCTGGAAGAGACGAGCCGTCAACCAGCCACAAACGCAAAAGAAAGCGGAGCATGGCAGGTCGCCAGATTGAAAAGACAACAACGGACACTGGAGCGTTGCCACCGCATCAACAGCAACCTGAATCCGGGACCATTTCCCCCATAAAGCTCAGGCGTGTTACTGGCAATAACTCGTGTATTGAGCGCTCTTCTTCGACTTCGGTTCAGGGTAATCCGGAGCCAATGGAGACTGACACGGCCATGTCTGCTGACGCAGCTTCCACGCTTCCGGGGATATCAATAAATCTACCAACAACCAGCGACAACAGGCTATTAACTGGCAATGAACATACCTCAGCGATGGTGCAGGTCATGCCTGAACCAATGAAGGATGTACCGCTCACTACA
>NZ_JBLYNV010000165.1:0-2363 GCF_049310165.1 Endozoicomonas sp. ALE010
GATACAGCCAGAGTGATCCCATAGGGTTGAGAGGTGGCATCAATACCTATGCCTATGTGAACAGTAATCCGCTGGTCAGCACTGATCCATTAGGGCTGTTTTTGTTTGCTTTTGATGGGACGGGGATGGACAGGGATAATCTGGAAAAGGGTGAAACTTTAACGAATGTTGCATTGTTCCAAGACTATTATAATGCAGCGAATGGTGGGAAAGGTGCATCATTTTACCAACGTGGTGTGGGTACGGATGGAACATTAACTGATGAAATATTGGGGGGTGGGTTCGGTCATAAGGCTCGTGAACGGGTTGATAATGCTTTGAGAGAACTTGATCGCCTCATCCGTGAGAAAGATCCTGATTTCTCAGATGGAATTATTGACATTGTTGGTTTTAGCAGGGGAGCTGCAATTGCTCGTGAGTTCAGTAATGATGTATTTGATCGCATTGATAGTGGCCATTATGACCGCTTATTTGCAGGACGAGACTCAGATAGGGATCTTTGTACCCCGCTACCCTCAATAAAAATCCGCTTTATGGGGTTATTTGATACAGTAGGTTCTATAGGAGTACCTGGCGACCCTGATAATGGTGATTTTGATCTCACAACAGATTCTCGAATAGATCGGGTCGCACAGGCCGTTGCGTTGAATGAGCATCGTGATGAATTTTCATTATCTTCTGTAGAGCGTGATGAGCATAATACCGGTAGTGATAGTAAAGTCATTGAGCAAGGATTTATTGGTGCACATACCGATGTTGGAGGGGGTTATGCGGATGGTGACCTTTCAGATGCTCCACTCCAGTGGATGTTTATGCAGGCTAAAAGTGCGGGGCTGAGTTTAGGCGAGTTAAATGCGGAGCATGTTTTGATAGACAGGCCTGTCCTTCATGATGAAAGAACGGCCGATAAGTGGGTGGCAAGGAACTTTTATAAAGATGATAAAGATAGAAAGATCTTTTATGAGAATGACCCGGATTGGAGGCCGGGTTGTAGGGGGCGGGCTGAGTGCAGAAACTGGACGCCACCTGCAACACGGTACCAGAAAACGGCACCACAATTTCCTGATCTGAATCGAATGATCATAGAGGATAGGGATGACAGTAACGGAGAAATTCGTGGCAGTGTTGATATGGCTCAGTACCAGAAGTGGCTTAAAGAAAACCTGAATGTAACTGTTGAGATCTGAGGGGGAGCTGTGCGGACTTTTTTAAAAGTAATGGGACTGCTCCTTGTTAGTGGAGTACTTATTTTGACGCTATGGATTGGATGGAACATTATTTCATATCAGTCATTTGTTTACTATTTCCAGAATAGTACATATGAGTCTATGAGTATCTTCCGTGTTGTAGATGACCAAGGTCATGTTATTGCAATGCAACGCACCGATACTTTCCAGCCCGGAGAGCGAAAAAGCATAGGCGGTATAGATTATGAGATGCCTTCTTATTTGTTAATTAATTCTGGGAGTGGGGAAAAAAAACGACAAAACAAGCTTTATGTAAGCAAAAATCTACCTTGGGGAGTCTGGTTGAAGTTAACCTTTATACCATGGAAATATACGGCTGACTTTATAATAAATGTATTGCCTGATAATCAATCAAAATTGACATGGGTTTTGACAGATAAACAAAAAAAAATGCAAGAGGTCAATTGTGGAGGTTGGCTTGTAGATCATTACTATGTAGATGTCATTGATAAGTTTAAGCATGTGAGGTTTAGTGTCGAGCATCCTCGAGAATCTTATATCTGTAATCCTCTATCCTATATAGGCTTTGAACGTAAGCGAATAGAGGCTGAGCTGAGTAAAAAATGAAATGGTAAAAGCTTGCGCCACTCCATACCTCATGAAGTGGCGTGATTGCTTACAACAAACCCGAAATAGAATTCGAAAGCCCTTTCTTAAGCTCAGGCAAAGCTTCCTCAAATTTCAGATTGACCTTGTTGGCGGTAGAAACAACCCGGGTCTGGTATTTCTTCCGCTCGCCCACTTCACTGTACTGAACCTGGGTGGAGCCGCTGTTGCCCTGCTTCAAGCTGTGGGCACTGTTGCTGGAGACACTGCCCTTGGCTCTTTCCGAGAGCTGGATATCGGTGATCAGGGAGTAGGTGACATCCTTGACCAGACTATTGGCGACCAGCTCCGCCGCACCAAAAAGCAGTCCGCCAGCTGTTGCGGCTGTGCCACTACCGCCTACCGCATAACCGGCAGCTGCGCCAACAACCACACTACCATAGCCGCCTGCCAGAGCTCGCTCGGCAGCAGCCGGGTCAGTTTTACCCGCTTGCAGAATATTCACCTGCAGAAGGTAATGAGCGGCATCCGGATCATCCAGAAGCTTGTAGCCTTTACTCTGGATATTGT
>NZ_JBLYNV010000166.1:0-2357 GCF_049310165.1 Endozoicomonas sp. ALE010
ACATAGCTACGGCTATGCTCCCTCCGTTGTGCCTCGCATAGCACCTGCCCAAGTAGCCAGAAATATATGATTTCATATGGCCAGCTACTTATTGCGTATTCCAGAATAAAAAGAAGATAACTGCCTTATGAGCTTTGAAAGTACCGACCAGTATATCGCTACCGATGACCTGAAAATGGCCGTCAATGCTGCCGTAACGTTACAACGCCCTCTCCTTATTAAAGGAGAACCCGGCACCGGCAAGACCATGCTGGCAGAGCAGGTGGCCCGTTCCCTGGGCAAAGAGCTGCTGCAATGGCATATCAAATCCACCACCAAGGCCCAGCAGGGGCTCTACGAATACGATGCGGTATCCCGCCTTCGAGACTCGCAACTGGGTGATGAGCGGGTGCACGATATCAGCAATTACATTGTCAAAGGCAAACTCTGGGAAGCCTTTGAGTCAGACCAGCAGTCGGTTTTGCTGATCGATGAGATAGACAAGGCAGATATTGAATTCCCCAATGACCTGCTGCAAGAGCTGGACAAGATGGAGTTCAATGTTTACGAGACCCAACAACAGATAAAAGCCCGACAACGCCCTATAGTCATTATCACCAGTAACAACGAGAAAGAGCTGCCCGATGCGTTTTTAAGACGCTGCTTCTTTCATTACATCAGCTTTCCTGATGCAGAAACCATGAGGGAAATTGTCCGGGTACACTTTCCTGACCTGCAGAAAAAACTGGTCGATGAGGCCCTTCAGGTATTTTTCGAACTCAGGGAGATCCCCGGTCTCAAGAAGAAGCCCTCGACTTCCGAGCTGATCGACTGGCTGAAACTGCTCAATTCCGACGATATCCCGGCAGATATTCTTCAAAACCGTGATACCAGAAGTGCCATTCCCCCGCTGCATGGAGCGCTGGTGAAAAATGAGCAGGATGTCCATCTGCTGGAACGGCTGGCCTTTATGAGCCGACGCGGTTAACCGGCCTGAGGACTCACCATGCTGACCAATTTTTTTGCAACCGTCCGGGCATTTGGTGTACCTGCCACCACCCGGGAATATCTCGACCTGCTGGCAGCAGTGGATGCAAAACTGATCTACGCCGATCAGGAAGGCTTTTACCAGTTAGCGCGAACCATTCTGGTCAAGGATGAAAGGCATTACGACAAGTTTGATAAAGCCTGCCAGGCTTTTTTCAACGACCTTGACGCCATGGATGACATACTGGAAGCACTGATACCTGAAGAATGGTTAAGGCAGGCGTTTATCCGACAGTTGTCCGATGATGACAAGGCAAACATCCAGGGCATGAAAAACCTCCAGGAATTACTCGATACATTCCGACAGAGAATGGAGGAACAGAAAAGTCGTCACCAGGGCGGTAATAAATGGATTGGCACCGGCGGAACCTCACCGTTTGGCGCTTATGGCTATAACCCTTCCGGCATTCGGATTGGTCAGGATCAATCCAGACACCGTAAAGCCACCAAAGTCTGGGATAAGCGGGAGTTTAAAAACCTGGATGATAACGAGCAACTCGGCAGCCGCAATATGAAAATGGCACTGCGCCGATTACGCCGCTTTGCCCGCCAGGGGGCAGCAGACCAGCTGGATCTTGACGATACCGTCCGCTCAACCGCCAGCAAGGGTATGCTGGATATCAAGATGGTGCCTGAACGCCATAATGCCGTGAAAGTGCTGCTGTTCATGGATATTGGCGGCTCAATGGACGATTACGTTCGCCTGTGTGAGGAGTTGTTTGCCTGCTGCCGAACCGAGTTTAAACACCTTGAGTTCTATTACTTCCATAACTATCTCTATGAAAGTGTCTGGCAGGATAACCGTCGTCGCCAGCAGGAGCGCATCAGCCTCTGGGATGTGATTCACCGCTACGGCAAGGATTACCGGGTGATTTTTGTGGGCGACGCCGCTATGTCTCCCTATGAAATTACCTCACCCGGCGGCAGTGTCGAACATTTCAATGAAGAGGCCGGTCAGGTCTGGATGTCACGGCTGAAAGCGCACTTTGACCGGGTCGCATGGCTGAACCCCTCCCCGGAACATGCCTGGCAATATACCTCATCAACACGACTGATTGATGAGCAGATGGAAGGCAAAATGTTCCCGCTGACCATTAATGGCCTGGAAGAGGCAATGGGCTATCTTGCTGGATAAATAATTTTTTAAAGAGGGAACGATTTTCGTGTCAAACAGTCCGATTAGGTAAGAGTGTATCAGTAAGAGTTTCTGAATGATTCATTACTCTTCACCATTCGAATGTTAAGTAGCTGGCCATATGGAATCATATATTTCTGGCTACTTGGGCAGGTGCTATGCGAGGCACAACGGAGGGAGCATAGCCGTAGCTATG
>NZ_JBLYNV010000167.1:0-2245 GCF_049310165.1 Endozoicomonas sp. ALE010
CGGTGCTGACACAGACCAGGGGGTTGCCCTGGGCCCGGCCAAAATACTCGTAAATGGCGGTGATGGCTTCTGACTGGTACCAGCGCAGGTCAAAGGCCATGGTTCAGCCTCCTTGCTTTTTGTTCTGCCCGGTGCTCATGGCAATGATCTGCATTGCAGAAGCAGTTGTTATGGGTGTGCAGCCTGCCGCACTTCAGGCAGGGTCTTGGTTGTTTCCGGTGTCGTCTGATCTTCCGGCCACTGGCAGTGGTGGGTGTAACCAGAGAGGACAGCATGGTTAATATTTGCATCAGCATGCTTCCTCCTGAGCGGTCCCAAACACAATTTCATTCAGGTTGTGTACAGCGATGGGCAGGTTGGCAGTGACCTCTTTTTTCGGAATGACCAGAACCCCTTTCTCAATCCCTTCCGGCCAGGCATCCATAAGATGCTTGTCAGTGGTGCACGACTGCAGCAGTTGATTCAGTTCCCAGCGGGTTTTCTTGATACGTTCCAGCAACTCATCCACTTTTTGTTCATGAGCTTCCAGTCGCTTGAGCTTGGCCGGGTGTGTCTTCAGTAGTGTGTCCAGATGGAAGGCAACCCTGTGACTTTCGTAGTAGTTATAGGGGACGGCATAAGCCAGTGTTACAGACTCTTCTGCCAGCTTGTCCAGGTTGCCGGTGAACCGGAGTTTGCGATAACCGGAATCAGCAAACCGCAACCGCAATTTGCGGGCATAAGACTTTTCATTGAGCTTCTGCAGATAAGCCGAACTGGACATTGAAAACAAGCGCTTCTCCACCTCACGCCAGGGGCCAAGCTCCTTTTCATACAGTGGCAGCAGCGGTTCAACCAGCTTGGTCAACTTGCTGTTCAGCTTGTCCATCTCCTTGCCAAACAGGGTTTCAAGGGCATTGACCAGCATGTCACTTTTCATGGCTTTACTGAGTTTCATAATGTGCGCTTCCTTCTTTTCTTATTGGTTAAATCAACGTGCCCTGGAACGACTGTCGAATAGTCTGCACATTGGGATCGGTTAACAGCTCCTTCTGATCCACGGCGCGGATCTCGGAGGACTTCAGCTGCTCCGGTGCTTCCCCAGTCACAAACAACTGACCATTGCTTTTCAGCCGGTATTGAATCCAGTACTCCCCGGAGTCCACCGGTTCGGCAAAACCAAACAACAGGTCCGGCAGATACAGGTGCGATTGGCACCCCTTACGCTGCTGCTCCGTGGGAATCAGGCAGTCATAACGGGCGCAGTGCCATTCACCGTTTTCAATGGCGGTGCTGTGCAGGCAGGTGCGGCAGTTGACGACAGGTGCCTGCTGGCCATGGCAGACGGCGGCATGGTCACAGAACTTGCACTGGTACCAGCTGGGGTCCTGGTGGATCTTCTCCGGCGGCAGGTCACTGGCAATAATGGCGGCCGCCTTGTTGACCAGTGCGGTTGCCTTGGTTTTGTCGTATTTCACCCGCTCGCCATAGAGCGCATCGGTGTTCTTGTTCACCGCCAGGTAGTAGGCCCGTTTCAGTGGGCCGTTCTCTGCCAGGTGCATATAGACCTGCATCTGGGCAAAGTGGCGGGGCTTGGACTCTTCAACACCTTTGTTCACCAGCTCTTTGAACGACTTCTCCGAGTGGGTTTTCATCTCGATGACGTGCCAGCTCTTGGGGGCTTCCACAAACCCGAGGCCTACCCCGTCCATGGAGCCGCCAAAATGACCATCGCAGGCAGTAACCCGGAACTGCTGGCCGGTTTGCGGATCCTCTTCATAAACCTGAACACCGGCGGCCCGAAGATTGTCGGCAAAGCGGGCTTCTGCCAGCTGGCCGGTTTCAAACAGTCGCAGCATACGGCCATCAAAGCGGGCAGCGGTGCACCAGTGGAAGCTATACCAGAGGGAACGGCTGCAGGGCTCACCAATCAGGGAGGCACCCAGGTGTGGACGAAAACCGTTGTCTGCCTGTGCCTCGTAGTGACGGTAAATCCGCTGGATGGTGCTGTCCGCTTCCGGGATCTTCATTTGGATGCCTCTTTTGTTGCGTTGCTAATTAACGACTACTGTTTGCAGACAATCGTTTGACGACGTTTGTTGTACTGCTTCTGTTTGACGACAGTTTTAATACGACGATCTTTAAATAGGCTTCCGGTGAAGGAAGCCCGTTACCTGCTTATTAATTCCAGGGTGGTGCCGTGCTGCCCGGTACCTGGGGTGCCTGGGCAGGCTGGGGCGCTGGAGCCTGTTGCGCTACCGTCGCC
>NZ_JBLYNV010000168.1:0-2240 GCF_049310165.1 Endozoicomonas sp. ALE010
GGAGCTGGGGAGAATGATGCCAACTGCTTCACTCAAGTATCGTTTGCCTGAATATCAAACACTCGTGCATTAGAAACTTGAGAGTCGAGTTCAAGGTTCTGTTGTTGCTGGGTGTTTTTTGCGGCTTCCAGAACAATATTGTTTGCCTGAAGGGTAGTGTCGCCGGTGGCAACGGCACTGCTGCCCCGGAAGGTCAGGTTGTTTCCGGCCTGCAAATCCAGAGATTTGGCACTGAGGTTTGAGCCAATGGCCTGATCCTGATTCAGGGTATCCCGGGTGGTTACGGTGGTTTTTGAGAACATACCGTTGCTGCCGGTATGTTTGTGCGCTTCATCCACAAAGACGGTGGACCGGCCATCTTTGAAGGTGAGGTCATTGCCCGTCGTGATTGAAGCATTGCCGCTACCACTGGTGATATTGGCGGCAGTGGCGGTAAGGTCTCTGCCTGCTGTGATTTCTACATCGCTGGCAAATTATTGGGTGTCCTTGATTTTAGATGACAGATGAGCGTCTTCAGGGACTCAAGAATCACAGCCCTCCTGCGTCTCTACAATAGCTCTCTCGACAAAGAAACCAAGGTACACCACCGGCTCAGAAGACCCGGCGGTGGGCTATGGGTTCACCGAATTCTTACTAGCAAGGGGCTGTTGGCAACTCAGTCACTCATTGTGGGGAGTGGTAGTTTTCTTTCATAGTTTATATAGGATATGTATTTTTCATCTATTAAGTGGACAAAATAATTCAGGTTTTGATCTGAAAATCTAAAACCAGGTAAGGTCGCCTCCAAACCTGGTATCTTAATTGATGGTATATCCATATTAGGGTTGCCCAAATGGCGTGAGACGTCATCAATTGTAATGAGACCTTTTAAGGGATACTCAAAACTCGTATCGACAATGTCATAGTCATCGTAAGACACAAAATAAACGCGATAACCCGAGATTACACCACTACTATTTTCAGAATAAAAAAAACAACCATGCTCTTGCAACTTGATGAACTCATCTCCCTCGACTACGGAGTAATCAATAACAGGGAAAGCTAGCTTAAGCTGAGATAATGTTGACAATGTTGTCTGGCCAAGAAAACTGCTAAGGTCCATATTTAATGCCCATTCCTGCAAAGAGTTTCGAATTTAAGTCATGAACTTCTCTTTTTATGGTTCTAATTTTATCATCGCTCCAACCATTTTGCCGCCAAACTTTTTCCCAAGCATTTAGATCTGCTTGAGCTGCTTTGTATAAGTCTCGAGCATCATGTGTGATTTTATGGTCGGAATTTCTTCCGCCGAATGTTCGAGAAAAGCTTTGATGCTCGCATGTTTTCACAACAACACAGTTTGTGGTCTTACGTAGTGCTTTTAACTGAGTATCTGAAAGCTTGATCCCGGCGTTTTTTACGGCCTGTTTTATTGCTGCAAAGGAAGGAATGTGATCAGGAGTTAGCCCATCTTTTTCACTTCTTGGAGCAGCACTTCCATATGTATCAGTTTCACCTTCTATCACCGGTTGCTTTTTCTCAGCAGTGGGATTACTGCCACTTCGTTTTGCATTTGATCCTTTAAGCCCAGCTGCCAGCTTCTCAATATCCTTCCCATTGAAGCCCAGAACCAGATTCAGCGCAGCATCAATATCATCAATAGTAAAATCACCGTCAAGCAACTCCTGAGCGCTCTCAGCAATATCCAAGCCTTCTTCTTTGATCCACTCTTTGAGGTCTTTTCCAGATATCTTGCCTTGCTTCTTGAGTTTCTTGTAGGCTTTGGTGGATAGTTTAACGCCCGCAATTGCTATCTTTGCGAGAGAGTTGCTTTCAGTTTCAATTTGACTAGCCGCTGCTGCAACCGTTGCTTCTCCACCTGCTGCATCAGTCACCCCGGCAATAATACTGGTGACTAAATTCTTACGGTTCTCCTGTTCACTTGCGTCCAGTTTTGAGCCATCAACATCGTTGATACTATCCAGCAGGTTATTAACGACAACCGCCGCCGACGCCCCGGCAGCCCCACTGGAACAACTATTTCCCTGCGCCGAAGCACCGACACAGCCAACCACTGCATGAAGTGCAGCCCGAGCTTCTTCACTATCCAGCTCATCTGCAATGGCCTTAACCTTTTGCGCCCCCAACGATTGCAGATAATTCACCGCAACGGATTCAATCATCTGGCTGGCACTGCCAGTTACGTTACCGCTGGCTGCTGTCGTTAAAGCGGTGAGTACAGTACGTCCTGTGCCGCCCAT
>NZ_JBLYNV010000169.1:0-2228 GCF_049310165.1 Endozoicomonas sp. ALE010
CCATGCTTCCCCCTGAAAAATAAATATGTCATGATCAACTCTCTTCCTTGAAAACCCCGTATCCTGTTGGCGCAGTGCGGGGTTTTTCTTTGCTTTTGCGTTCTGTTTTATGACTCTTCAGGGTAAAGTTCCGGGTCCAGCTCATGCCGGGTTACCTGACCATCCGTAGCTGCTTCAATTTGACGAACCCGCTTTGGGGGAATGTTCCCTCTTTCAATCCAGCCACTTATGGACTGCTGTTTCACAGGAGGCGTAAGCTTCTCCCCCAGCTTTTGCTGTCCACCGCAAATTTCGATCGCTCTCTTTAATGCTTGCATAGCTCTACCGGTGTTATTTGTTTTTTGCTAGAAGAACACAGTTTAAGACTGTATTCAAGCAAAGTTTTTGTTCATATATTTCTGCCGCTCAGTTTAGAAATAACAGCCTATATTGTTAGCTCTATAGGTTGTCTGTAACCTTGCACACACAAACATGGATAATGACCGGTTGATCAAAGTCCGGTTCAAGAGTTACTTGATACTCTTATGTAATCTAACGATGGAACATTGATGAATAATTGGCGACAAAGCACATGAGTATTGGTGAGCGCATAGTTCAGGCAAGGAAAAAGAAGGGCTGGAGCCAGGGACGATTGTCAGATGAAATCGAAATAGCTACAGGTAGAAAAATCACCCAGCAAAGCATCGGACAAATCGAAAACAACCAGACCAAAAACCCACGATACATGGCAGATTTTGCCAAGGTCTTGGGGGTTACTGAAAGCTATCTCCGGTTTGGCACTGATCCAAACGTGTCAGACCCAGCCAGCATTTACAGTATGAGAATGGTGCCTTTAATATCCTGGGTAAGCGCAGGCCAGTTTTGCGAGGTATCAGACGTGCGTTATCTTCAGGATCCCGAGGATTTTTTACCTTGTCCGGAAAAGGTCAGTAACAAAGCCTACGCCCTGCGGGTAAGGGGTGACTCCATGACCAGTCAGAATCCTGGAGGACTTAGCTTCCCGGAAGGTACGAATATTTATGTCGATCCGGAAAAGGAGGTCAGCAGCGGTATGCCAGTAATCGCCAGATTACCCGAATCCGATGAATGCACTTTCAAGATTTACGTAGAAGATTCCGGCAAGAAGTACCTCAAGCCGTTAAACCCCCAGTATCCGATACATGAAATACAGGCAGGCACCACAATTTGTGGCGTGGTGGTTGGACAGTATATGAGCCTGGTCTCTTAAGGCTCTTCAGTAAACTTCTCGATCAGATTAACGACGGCGGTAATATGCCGTCCGTTAATCTCACCCCTCCGCTCTTTCTCCGCTACAAGAAAAAAAAGTTTCCGGGCTTCCTCGCTGCTACTGGCCAGCAATGAAAGCATCGGCTGAACCACTTCATCCAGTGGTTCGCTGCCATCTGGCAACATCCTGCCCTGCCCACTCAATAGCCATTCGGTTCGCACTCCAAGCACGTTGGCAATATCAATAATCCGCCAGGTTTCCGGAAGCGATTCCGCTTCAAGCCATTTACGCACAGCATTAGCGGTCACGCCGAACATGGAGGCGATCTGGTTGGCCCTTCCACGCCCCTTTTCAGGCACACCATAGTGGGTGAGAGCTTGGGAGAGGCGGTGGGAAAACAGTTGTTTGCTATTCATCCCTGAATCATTTCAAAAGAAAAACCAACTATCAGTTAGTAATTAAGGTCAACCAAAATTACCGAAATTAAAAAATAATGAAAAAACTGTTGTATCATACAGTTTTGAGCTGTATAAATATCTCAACAGTCAAATGCTGTATTTCAAGAGAGATAACAACATGAACAAGGAACAGGCGCTCAGCCAAATCTGCAGTCTCGCAAAAGACGAACTAGTTACACGGCAGAAACTGTGTACCCTGCAGGCACAAATCAGAGAACTGGTGAGGCAGGGGGTAACTCACCGTTCGCAGATCCTCTCTGTCCACAATCAATATCAATCTGATCTGTGGAAAAGACTCTCCTCTAATGACTCATCTGCTGAAGAAGCACAGTCTCACTACGACCAGCAGCAGTTACCGGGAACGATGCTTCTGGGCAACATCCTGATCGAAATCAACGGCGATGCCGAAGACGAAGGTGATGTCTGCGTCACTGAGCTGGAACAGCTGGTGAGCCCCTTTGAAACCCTCTCCTCCAAAGAGCTGGCAGTGATGACCGTTGCCCTGGAGAACTACCAGCAACATGCAGAGGGTGACTCCTTCA
>NZ_JBLYNV010000170.1:0-2222 GCF_049310165.1 Endozoicomonas sp. ALE010
CAAAGGTCAGCAGATCACCTACCTTCATACGGATCATCTGAATACTCCCAGAAAAGCGACCAATGACCAGCAAACCATTGTCTGGCAATGGAACAGCGATGCTTTTGGGATGGGACTGGCCAATCCAGACCCGGACGGCGATGGCAAGGATACGGAAATCAACCTGCGCTTCGCAGGCCAGTACTACGACCATGAAAGCGGCCTGTTCTACAACTACCACCGTTACTATGACCCGGAAACTGGGCGATACAGCCAGAGTGATCCTATAGGGCTGAGAGGCGGTATCAATACTTATGCCTATGTGAACAGTAACCCTCTGGTCAGCACTGATCCATTGGGGCTGTTTTTGTTTGCTTTTGATGGGACAGATCAAGATCGAAATAATCTCAATGGTAACACTCTGACTAATGTGGCTTTGTTTCAGGATTACTACGAAGAAGCGAATGGAAAAGGAACATCGTACTATCTGCCGGGTGTCGGAACTCGTGATGGCGAAGGCCTTTTGGGGAGCGCTTTTGGAAAAGGTGCTCGAAGCCGGGTCGAAGAAGCTCTTGATGTGATTGATGACTTGATTCGTACTAATGATTCAATATTTTTAGATGGGGTTATTGATATTGTTGGCTTTAGTCGTGGTGCTACAATCGCCAGGGAGTTCAGTAATGATATCTACGAACGAGTAGACAGTGGATATTATGACAGTTTGTATGATGCTCAACAGAATACCAATAATGATGTTTGTTCAGCGTTGCCAAGTATAAAAATACGCTTCATGGGGCTATTCGATACGGTTGGATCGCTGGGTGAGCCAGGGGATTCAGATAATGGTGATTTTGACCTATCGACTGACCCAAGAATAGATCGGGTTTCACATGCTGTGGCTTTAAATGAGCATCGAGGTCTTTTTCCATTATCTTCTGTTGAACGAAGTGAACATGTTGCTGGCAGTGATTCTAAAATAGTTGAGCAAGGTTTTATTGGTTCGCACACGGATGTTGGTGGAGGCGATGGTAGCACAGATCTTTCAGACATTCCGTTACAATGGATGCTTAAACAAGCAAGTTCTGTCCGTGTAAAGCTTGGGGGATTGAAGGAAAAGCATAAAACAATCAGTGATCCAATACTGCATGACGAGCGTACAGGTGGCGTCACTGGACCAGTTTCCCCAGATAATGGAGATAGAGAAATCTTCTATGAAAATGATCCTGACTGGGAGGAAGCTTTTTGCACACCTATATACCCTGGAGCTTGCTCTGAGTGGGTTCCACCAGCTACACAGAGACAAATGACGGCACCACAGTTTCCAGATCTTGATCACATGTTAATGGAATATCCTGATGGGAATCAGGGAAATGTGCGTGGAACGGTTGATATGGATCAATATAAAAAGTGGTTGTCGGAAACTTTAAGGGTAGAAGTCAAATTGCCAGAAGATAAAAATACATGAAAAGAAATATGAAATGGATTGGCTTATCCATTATTACTGTCATTGCTTTTATAACTATAAGGAGTGGCTGGAGGGTTATTGCCAACCAGTCACCTAGTTTTGAGTTCCAGAACAGCACGGAGACAACGTTTAGCACTTTTCATGCAGAGGATAATAATAACTATATTGTAGCCATGCAGCGTACAACGTCATTTGATGCAGGCTCCTATAAAAGGATAATGGGGCCAGTTAGTCGTGTGCCTTCATCTCTGTTATTAACATACGGAGATGAGAGAAAGCAGTATAAAGAAGAAGTTCAAATTACCAGTGCGCTACCATGGCCTATATGGTTCAAACTGAAGTTTATGCCTTGGCGTTATACCGCTGGATTTATTATCAATATTCTGCCTGGAGGAGAACTGAAGCTATCCTGGTTTCTTAAGGATGGCAATCTTAAACGCCGAGCTATTGATTGTGGAGGTTGGTTAATCGATCAATACTTACCATTGCAAGAAAAACGAATAGAAAACTACAGGTATACAGAGGAGCATCCACGAGGGTGGTTTTTGTGTAGTCCTTTGGCATTTATGGGCTTTGAACAAAAACGAATAGAAGCTGAGATGAATAAAAACTGAGTAGATAAAGCTTGCGCCACTCCATGCCTCATGAAGTGGCGCGACTGCTTACAACAAACCCGAAATAGAGTTAGAAAGCCCTTTCTTAAGCTCAGGCAAAGCTTCCTCAAATTTCAGATTGACCTTGTTGGCGGTAGAAACAACCCGGGTCTGGTATTTCTTCC
>NZ_JBLYNV010000171.1:0-2139 GCF_049310165.1 Endozoicomonas sp. ALE010
AGCCCCTTTGAAACCCTCTCCTCCAAAGAGCTGGCAGTGATGACCGTTGCCCTGGAGAACTACCAGCAACATGCAGAGGGTGACTCCTTCACTGCTATCGAACGACTTCTGGACGTACTGGACCCGGATCGGTAGATCCGCAACCAGACAGTTGTAACCCACCAACCCTAACCAGGTAAACCACCATGGAAAAAACAGACGAAAACGGTCTGGCGGATTCTCTCGGCCAGCTGAAAGACAATGAGGTGATGATCCTCTCTGCCAGCACCCTGCTGGGTGATCTGATGTCACTGGTACTGGATGAGCTGAAAGCCATGCCCGATGTCTGGCAGAAGCTGCCGCAACTGCAACAGGAAGAAGTGCTGTTCCGCATCAAACAACGGTGTACTTCTGCTGTCGCCCAGGCCGTGCGACTGATGGCGTCCGGTGACCGGGTCACCCTGACCGCAGCAGTGGACACCGTGACCTTTAAGGATGGCGTAAAAGCCGTGCTGAAAATGCCGGGCAATACCCCGGGCCGTCATGACCTGGCCGACGCCGAAGGGGAAACGGTGCTGATCGTGATTCCGGATACCGCTGCCTATATGGGCGGTGAACTGCCTGAGGCGGATCTCGACCAGCCCACCCTTGCCTTTGAGAGTGAGGACGATCCGCTCTACCAGGAAGCGGTTGACCTGGTACTGGCCATGACCAACCCCTCCATCTCCAACCTGCAGCGTCAGTTGAAAGTGGGGTACAACCGCGCTGCCCGGATGATCGGCACCATGGAAGCCTCCGGCGTAATCAGCAAACCGGACGACCATGGCAAACGCACGGTCAACCAACAGCCACTGCCAGAACCGGCCAGCTCTTACAGCTGCCCACACTGTAACTGGACAGAAAGCTGTGAGGATCCGGAAGCACTGGAGGCGATGATCGCCAGTCATCACGCCATCGACTGCCCGAACACACCGATGACCAACGAGGAAGACACCAGCCAGTTCCATTAACAGCAGACCCCGTAACGCCATAAAAACGACACAACAACAATAACGCCAGGAGCGTAGACCATGAACGAGAACCAGACCACCACGGCACACAGCCCACTGAATGAGCCAGGCCTGTTGGACCGGCTGGCTTATGAGCTGGAAGAGGCCAAGCGCCAGGAGACCGAGGCCCGCAATGCCCGTGTTGCCATTGAGGAGCAGATCCTCACCCATGTGGGGGTTAAGGAGGAAGGCAGCGCCACGGTGAAAAGTGACTACTACAAGGTCACCACCACCGGCGGCATGACCCGCACCCTGAACGGCAAGAAGTGGGCCGAGATCAACGGCCAGCTGCCCAACGAGGTGGTGCAGAACGTGGTGCGCCTGAAGCCGGAACTGGATACCCGCCAGTTCAAGGCCCTGAAGGACCTGAACCCGCAGCAGTACGCCATTGTGGCACAGGCGGTGACCAGCAAGCCCCGCAAGGCATCGGTAAAAATTGAACGACTGGAGACTGGCAACTGATGGCTTTCTCTCTCAACTCCATCAGCCGGGCGGCCGGTTTTACCGCGCCCCGCCTGCTGATTTACAGCGATGCCGGTGTGGGCAAGACCACCCTGGCGGCCGGTGCCGATAGACCGATCTTCCTCTGCACCGAGGACGGTCTGGGCACCCTGGCAGTGGACGCCTTTCCCATGCTGACCCAGTACAGCCAGCTGATCGAGGCACTGTCTGCCCTCTACCACGAAGAGCACGACTACAAGACGGTGGTGCTGGACAGCCTTGACCACCTGGAGCCACTGATCTGGGCCCAGACGTGCGCGGAGCATGACAAAAACTCCATCGAGGACTTTGGCTACGGCAAGGGGTATGTGGAGGCCCTGACCCACTGGCGCAACCTGATGCAGTGGCTGAATGCCCTGCGCAATGAGAAAGGCATGACCATCATCCTGATCGCCCATGCCGAGATCAAGCGCTTTGAATCACCGGAAGTGGACAGCTACGACCGCTACCAGATCAAGCTGCACAAGCGGGCCTCGGAACTGGTCCAGGAGAGCATGGATTGTGTCCTGTTCGCCAACTACAAGACGGTGATCAAAAAAGAAGAATCCGGTTTTGGCAAAACCAAGGCCAAGGGCATCGCCACCGGACAACGGGTGTTGTACACCGAAGC
>NZ_JBLYNV010000172.1:0-2117 GCF_049310165.1 Endozoicomonas sp. ALE010
CGGTGCTGACACAGACCAGGGGGTTGCCCTGGGCCCGGCCAAAATACTCGTAAATGGCGGTGATGGCTTCTGACTGGTACCAGCGCAGGTCGTACATCACAACACCTCCCTGGGAAACCCGTTGCTTCCGTGGCTGATTTTAAAGGTCGGTATCCCGCCCTTTTCTACAGCCCTTATAAACTCTTGGGTTTTATTCATGATTGTCCCCGAATTAGTTCGCCAGCGGTATAATGGGTTCGGTTACCCGGCCTGCATGGAAAACAGATCATCCATGCCGAACTTTTTGGCAAAGTATTGAATGCCTTTCGGAGTAACGTAGGTTTGCAGGCGAGCTTTGTCGTCCACAATGGTGGATTTCATTTCAAATAAACCCATGGTTGTGTACTTCGCTTTCGCCACCAGTGACTTGCCCTGATAGAACAGGTACTCCCCTTTCAGGTCGCCAATAAACTTGTTGGGTTTGCCTGTTACCACTCGCCCGGCATTTTGCAGGGTATACAGTCCTTCGGCGTCGGCATACTGTTGGTAAAAGCACACTTTCGGCTGGTCAGCTTCGATTTTGCTAGCCTGCTGCTGGATGGTCAGCTGGTGTTTTTGCACCTGTTCCAGGGACTGGCTGAGCAAACCGGCGACTTGTGCCGTGTTGCTCCAGTCGATGGACTGTTGGCCATAACCGCCGGTTTTGCGGATGGAGGGCAGCACTTCAGCGACGACCCACTCTTCGAACTTTTCTGCCGCTGGCAGTTTGGAGCGCATGACCAGGCGGTAGACGTCACGTTCGGGGATGATCTGAAATTTTCTCACTAAATCATTATGTGAGTATCCACTAGCCCGCAGTTCATTATAACTACTGGCATCCCCTGATTTGTGGAGTTCCAAAATAGAGGTGGTTTTAAATGCTTTGCAATGCGTGGAGATGGCGTTTTCTGGTTTTTCATAACCCAGAGTTTCGGCAATGTCCTTCGCAACAAACCATACGTCATTGTCATTTTGTTCAACGGTGCGCACATCGCCAAAGATCGGGTGTGTATAAGTATTCACTTGATTCATGATATTCCCTCCCGTTATTGGTTCAGTGCGTCAGCAGCATCAATCAGGTTTTCGACGCTGCGATCCATGCACTCATTTACGCACTGGATGGCATTGGCAATGCTGACCAGGTGTTTTTTCGGGAGTTCGGCGGGTTGCTCGCACTCTTCGTCGAGACAATCCTTGAGCAAATCCGCCAGATCGTGCAGTACCACGCTTTTGTCGTAGTAGTTGCTCATGATGTGGCTGGTGCGCAGTTGCTCGGCAAGGGTTGGGTGTTTTTCAGTTTTATTATTAGTAGGCATAACGAGCCCCCTCAGGTCGGTTACTAAACCGCCTCGCAGAGCTGCTAATCTCGAAATGGAGGCGGATCGAGCAGGGTTAGCAGTACCGGGACCTAAGGAAACCGGCCTACCCGAAGGTAGCCCCACCCGACCCGCCATAATTCTGGAATGGGTACAGATGTTACGCACAAAAAAAGCCGCATTAGTAACGGGCGACTTGTGCGCCTTAAGTCCATCCGGGCTGCTAATCCCGACACTGGATTTTGCCAGTGCGTGATCATCGTAGTTTGCTGCTGTTTGCATTGTCAAGTTTTCCATTAAAAAATACGCTTTCGGTAACTGTTCGATAAATCTCTTTTCGCGTTAGAGTCCTTAGTTTCTTGAAGCCGGAAAACCGCCTTCCAGGTTTCTCAAAGTGGGTTTTCCCACTTTGAGCTATACCGCAAATCCGGTAGCAAGAACCCTTGGCTAGTAACTAAATCAACGTGCCCTGGAACGACTGGCGAATAGTCTGCACATCGGGATCGGTTAACAGCTCCTTCTGATCCACGGCGCGGATCTCGGAGGACTTCAGCTGCTCCGGTGCTTCGCCAGTCACAAACAGCTGGCCATTGCTTTTCAGCCGGTATTGAATCCAGTACTCCCCGGAGTCCACCGGTTCGGCAAAGCCAAACAACAGGTCCGGCAGATACAGGTGCGATTGGCACCCCTTGCGCTGCTGCTCCGTGGGAATCAGGCAGTCATAACGGGCGCAGTGCCATTCACCGTTTTCAATGGCGGTGCTGTGCAGGCAGGTGCGGCAGT
>NZ_JBLYNV010000173.1:0-2023 GCF_049310165.1 Endozoicomonas sp. ALE010
TGGGTCTACGCCCTGCATCCGGCGTTGGGATCGTTCGCTCCATCGGTACATCATTTGCCTCCTTTGCGGATGGATTCAATAAACGCTTTCGGGTCTTTTTTGAATTGTTCTGCCAGTTGAATCAGGCCTTCCAATAGCTCCCGACCAATGAAACAGCAAACGCCGATAATGGCGTTTTTAATAGATGGGTGAATATCAACGTTCATCAGGAGTTCACCCACAAGCAGAGCGACAAATGCCGTGGCACAGATGGCGCGGAACACCATCATATAATCCAGGTGACGAACGCTCATGATCAATCGCACAGCCACAGCTGCAAAACCGATCAGCAGGGTTAAACCCCGGGAACTAAATTCATTTTGATATTCATCCATGACGGACCTGTAGTGGTTGGTGACATCCTGCACCCATTGTAAAAAAAACAAAGCCCGCAAAAAGCGGGCTCTGGTCACTGGCTATCACGAATCACCATCACAGGGTTTATTTCGTTGGCTCCTACTTAAAATGTTGCCTCAATGACATCCAGCTGCGAGTAGAGTTTGTCGAACTCGGCTTTGAATGCCTCTTCTGTGGTTTCTGGTGGCAGCTTCTTGATCAGCTCTTTGCCCGGCAGGCGAACTGCTCTTACCTGTTTGATGGCATTCCTGGAAAGCTCATTCATGGTCAGGATCTGCTGCACCGCTGTTTGTGCATCCACACCATAGGAGTTCATATGAATCTGAACGGTTCCAGGGACTTCGCCTTCATAGCCAGCGGACTTGAAGATCAGCGCTTCATCCCGGGTCAGCTCGTATTCTGTGGTGGTGTTATCGCCACCAGAAATAAAACGGGCGCGGACGGTGCTGGCGAAACTGTCGAGCTGGTCACAGTAGGATTTGCAAAGATCTTTTTGGCGGGCTTCGATATCGGTTTGCCATTGACCTGAATTTTCTATCCATTTGTCCCAGCGGGTAGCGGGTTCAACTTTGGTTAGATGTTCGGGCAGGTTACCCAGCTCTGTCCAATTGCTTTTCTCTTTGGTTTCTTTATTAAATACAGATCCGCGAAAGTCTGGCTCTACTGACCAAGTGTCTGCAATGTGATCCAGCTTTGCCTTCTCATTTACTTCGGTAGGTGGCGGCTTTTTCAAAGATGCATAGGCAGGTACCAGAGGATTATCAGGATTGCGTGGATTTGGTGATGCTGTTGGTTGGCCTTCGCCGGGCAAAGGTGGAAGATACTCACCAGTTATAGGGCAGCTGTTATAAATTGGTGGTAAGTTTGTGGTGTTCATTAGTATTTAACTCCTGCCCTGATTGAAAAGTTTCTTGGTCTCGCCATACCCCCGTGGTGTATAGCCTCTGGAACAGACAAATCAGTACCTCTATTACTATCGTATCGAATATCACCAGAATTAATGTCGGTAGTGTCTAAGAAACGATCCCAGCCAAATCCGGCGTAGTTACTTCGGTATGCAAATACAAGGTTATCTGCAAACGCATCATCGCCTGGTATATAACTCCCTTTCTGCCAGCTACCCAGCAATCGGCTTGGATCTACTCCACGCCCATTATCCCAAATCCTGAAGAACTCACCACGCAGATCTGTCAGGATCATATCATCACCGTCTCTGGTGATGAGTGTTGACCCGCTGTTTGCCAGCTCGTGGTAATCATTCCACCCGTTAGCTACCCTGGCACCAGTGAGGTCTAACACTCCATCCCGATCTTCACCTGATGTCCATAACACCAAATCGCCGGGCTGATAAGCTGCTGAGTTATTTTTAATCAGCCTGTTAATTGCAATTAGTAACTGATTGCTCAAACTTTTATCAAGCTTCTCAGCCCCAATCACACTAACCAGCTCCTCCTGAATACTGTTCAACCATTCCGGTGTAATCACCGTGGCAGGAATACCCGCCTGGGGGTTCCCGCTGGTAAAGCGGTTGTCACTGGTGGCCCCATCGCCATCAATCCGATGCATAATCGTTCTCCGTCGTTGTTATCCGTATTGAAACAGCACCTGTTTATGCGCCTGGTTCAGT
>NZ_JBLYNV010000174.1:0-1931 GCF_049310165.1 Endozoicomonas sp. ALE010
GATGGACAGGAAGTTATCCCGGAGCAGTTTGTCCATGGCCCGCAGGCCGTGGGCGCAACACACCAGCCGTTCAAGGGGCCATTTCAGATAGATCCGGTCGTTGATGGTTATCTCTTCACCAAAGTCCCAGATGGCCTGCAGCGCCCGGACATTGTTATTTTGGAAGTCGTTGATCTGCCACATATAGCGGTCATGGATCGCCTGGCCCCGGTCCGCATAAAGTTTCAGCAGTTTTTTGCCCTGCGGGCCTACCTGCGGCGGGTGGCTGTCGGTGACGGAGGCGGTGGGGGTCGCAACAGGTTGAGCGGTTTGACTCGGTACGATCGTTGGCGACGATGACTCCGCGTCGGTACAATCGTGAATGGCCGACGGGGTCGCCTCAGACGGGGTCGCCTCAAAGTGAGCTGTTGGTGTTTGGGTAGTGGATGTGGGTAGTGGCGAAGTGGATAGTGGTGAAGTGGATGGCTGTGAAGTGGATAGTAGCGAAGTGGATAGTTGAGGAGGCGATAAAAGCCGGGCCAGGGCCGAGGTGTCAGCCAGTCCCGGTTCAGCCAGGTGGCAGGGAATGGTGTCCTGATCCTGGAACACCGCCTCATAGTCTGCGGGGTTCTGGAATATCTTCAGGTAATCGATTGGAAAATATTCCCTGTCTTCCAGCTCTCCCATGTTGGCGATAAAGTGGGCCTGCTCAGCCCGGATGATCCGGTTGGTGGCCGCCACATCCCCGGGGTCCAGACTGGCTTGTGGCAGGGTAAACTCATCATCAGCGACGGTGGTATTGTGTATGGCCTGCAACAGGTGTCGGTTCGGCCGGGGCACCCTGAGATCGTTGTCCTGTGGCTCATGATCCAGGCTGTCTGCCAGCCCCTGGAGAAAGTCCCAAAACGGGGCCGATAAACCGGAAGGCTGGTGCAACAGGGCATTGACCGTGCTATCCATGCTCCGGGCGTTGAACCCCTGGAATATCTCTGACTCCGCCGTCTCTTCCATAGGAAAGCCGGTAGCCTTGATCATATTGAAACGGGCTTCACCGTACTGCGCATACATATTCAGGAACTGGTTGACCAGGTCAGCAATAATGGCCTCCCAGGCAGGATGCCCGACGGTCATGCCAGGCTGCATGGCTGGATCATGGCTGGCATCATATTGGATGCATTGCCGGGCAAGACTGCTGATGATCAGGAAGTTGTCCCTGAGCTGCCGGTCCATGGCCCGCAGGCCGTGTGCACAACACAGCAGCCGCTGCACCGGCCATTTAAGATAGATCCTGTCGTTGATTTCTATCTCTTCATAACTGCGTTCGATCATCTCCATTGCCCAGGCATTGTTATTTTCGATGTCGTTTATTTGCCGGGCATAGGCCTTATGGATTTGCTGTCCCCGGTCCGCATACAGTTTCAACAGCTTTCTGTCCTGTGGCCCCATCGGCTCCTGGTGGTTTTCAGTGACCGGGGATGAGGTGGGGGTCGCAACCGGCTCGGCGGGGGTACTGGATACCCGCCGGGCGGTGTCGGTTTCAGCATCGTCGGTGGCTGAGGACGATGGGCGTGTTGCGGTGTTGGTGGCTTGTGCGGCAGACGACGACGGTATTTTTAGCGATGTTGACGGTTTTTTCGTAATCTCTGATAAGTTTTCTGATGCCTCGGTGGCATCAATCGACGAACTCAACTCCGGTGAGATCCGGACCATTGTGCTGGATGACAGTGCCTGGGTGCTTGTCATCCCTGATGGCGTTACCGATACATCGGTGGTATTCATCGACGAACTCAGCTCTGGTGAGAACGGAGCCATAGTGTTGGATGACAATGCCTGAGTGCTTGCCATGCCTGACGGAGTCACAGACACATCGGTGGTATTCATCGACGAACTCAGCTCTGGTGAGAACGGAGCCGTAGTGTTGGATGACAATGTTTGAGTGCTTGCCATCCCGG
>NZ_JBLYNV010000175.1:0-1902 GCF_049310165.1 Endozoicomonas sp. ALE010
AGGGCAACAGCACGGCCACGGCCCCTTTAAGCCCTGGTGTCTGCTCCTGCCCGTTGTCCACCAGTTTCGCCATGGCCCACAGCAGGTTGGCGATATGCTGAGGAATAAATTGGTCTTTAAATGCGTTCACGTGGGGCAACAGCGCGGCGACGGACTCGTTCAGTTCTGGTGTCCGCTCCTGCCCGTTGTCCACCAGTTTCGCCATGGCCCACAGCAGGTTGGCGATAGCCTGTGGTGTAAAGTTATCTTTCTGTGCATTCACGAGTGGCAACAGCGCGGCCACGGTCTCTTTAAGCTTTGGTGTATCCTGCCCGTTGTCCAGTAGTTTCGCCATGGCCCACAGCAGGTTAGCGATTTCCTGTGGTTTGAAGTTAGCTTTCGCTGTGTTCACGAGTGGCAGCAGCGCGGCCACGGCCTCTTTGAGCCCCGGTGTCCGCTCCTGCCCGTTGTCCACCAGTTTCGCCATGGCCCACAGCAGGTTGGCGATAGCCTGTGGTGTAAAGTTATCTTTCTGTGCGTTCACGAAGGGCAACAGCGCGGCCGTGGCCTTGTTGAGCCCTGATGTCTGCTCCAGCCCGTTGTCCACCAGTTTCGCCGTAGCCCATAGCAGGCTGGCGATTTCCTGTGGTTTGAAGTTAGCTGTCTGTGCGTTCACCTGGGGCAACAGTGAGGCCACAGCCTCTTTGAGCCCTGGTGTCTGCTCCTGCCCGTTGTCCACCAGTTTTGCCATGGCCCACAGCAGGTTGGCGATATGCTGAGGAATAAATTGGTTTTTCTTTGCGTTCACCTGGGGCAACAGTGTGGCCACAGCCTCTTTGAGCCCCGGTGTCCACTCCTGCCCGTTGTCCACCAGTTTTGACATGGCCCACAGCAGGTTGGCGATACCCTGTGGTGTAAAGTTTGCTTTCTGTGCGCTCACTTGGGGCAACAGCGCAGCCAACGCCTCGTTGAACTCTGGTGTTCGCTTTTGCCCGTTGTCCACCAGTTTCGCCATGGCCCACAGCAGGTTGGTGATATGCTGAGGAATAAATTGGTCTTTCTGTGCGTTTACGAAGGGCAACAGCACGGCCACGGCCCCTTTAAGCCCCGGTGTCCGTTCCTGCCCGTTGTCTACCAGTTTTGACATGGCCCACAGCAGGTTGGCGATTTCCCGTGGTTTGAAGTGGACTTTCTGCCCGTTCACGTGGTGCACCAGCGCGGCCAGGGCCTCGTTCAGTTCTGGTGTCCGCTCATGCCCCTTGTCCACCAGTTTTGCCATGGCCCACAGCAGGTTGGTGACACCCTGGGCATTAAATTGGTCTTTCTGTGCGTTTACGCGGGTCAACAGCGCGGCCACGGACTCGTTCAGTTCTGGTGTCCGCTCCTGCCCGTTGTCTACCAGTTTCGCCATGGCCCACAGCAGGTTGGCGATATGCTTAGGAATAAATTGGTCTTTCTGTGCGTTCACGAAGGGCAACAGCACGGCCACGGTGCCTTTAAGCCCTGGTGTCTGCTCCTGCCCGTTGTCCACCAGTTTCGCCATGGCCCACAGCAGGTTGGCGATACCCTGTGGTCTGAAGTTAGCTTTCAGTGCGCTCACGTGGGGCAACAGCCCGGCCACAGCCTCGTTGAGTTCTGGTGTCTGTTCCTGCCCGCTGTCCACCAGTTTTGCCATGGCCCACAGCAGGTTGGCGATTTCCCGTGGTTTGAAGTGAACTTTCTGCCCGTTCACGTGGTGCATCAGCGCGGCCAGGGCCTCGTTCAGTTCTGGTGTCCGCTCATGCCCGTTGTCCACCAGTTTCGCCATGGCCCACAGCAGGTTGGTGACACCTTGGGCATTAAATTGGTCTTTCTGTGCGTTTACGCGGGTCAACAGCGCGGCCACGGACTCGTTCAGTTCTGGTGTCCGCTCCTGCCCGTTGT
>NZ_JBLYNV010000176.1:0-1834 GCF_049310165.1 Endozoicomonas sp. ALE010
ACCATTGGTGTGTAGTTGGCCATTGTCGTACCTCTGGCTATACCGGAGGTATGTTAATAGTACATATGTGCACCTCATGCTACCGCCCTGGAGCATCCAGCGGACGGCGCTAGACGCGCCGCCGCTTATGCAAGCGTTAGGTGCAGAGAGTGCGGTCACACTGAGTAACCGCAAATATAGGTCAAATTAAACTGATGCTTTTATGTTCTTGAACTACTGAGAAAGTTGAAATTCTTTACCTTGTTGAGAAGTAAAGTATCCTCTATCATCGGCCATAGCTAATACAATTTTTATAGGGTTATTACCTTCTTTTGTGATCCCTACCAGAGCAATCTCAGTTTCGCTAACTTCCATTTTTTTCAATATATCTATATCCTTAGGAGATGAATAATCAATTTTTGCATGGAAAGTAGCCTCATATGCTTCTGCATTTTTCTTTAGCTTATCATCAACACTTAATGTGCTATGAGATTTAGCTGAGTCAGCTGTGTATACATCATTGCTTTTAAATGGTGAATTTCTTTCTGAAAAGTTTACACTGCGTTGAGTAATTGGTTTATTGTCGTGATCCTGGGATGAATAAGAATCGGCTTTTTTTATTTCAGACTGCGTAGCAACTTTATCTGAGTCTCTATCGCTTTCTAGAGTCTTGTTATTTATCTGGGGTATAATCTTTGAACCAGTATGAATATGATTTGTAGGTAACATTTTTTTAACCTTTACTATTGGGGATAATTCCATTACACCAATATGAGGTGCAATATCCCTTTGAAAATAAGGTTTTAAAAAAGTTCCCATTTCGAAAAGTTTAGAGACTGTTGTAAAAGTTACTGACCATTAACTCAGGATAAAAAACTCAACGTCGTCTATAACTACAGTATCTGATTAGTTTAAGGAGGATAATTATGTATCCATCCGACCTGACCAATGACGAGTGGGCAATCCTCAAGCCTCTATTCCCTGACCCTGGCTATGATACTCCAAAAAATGGGCGACCACGTGACTGGAGTTATCGTCTGATATTGAATGCCATATTCTATCTCACTAAAACAGGCTGTCAGTGGCGAATGCTGCCTTCTGACTTTCCACCATGGAGTACTGTCTACACCTATTTCCGAATCTGGAAACAAGATGGCACATGGAAGAAGGTGCATGATGCTCTTCGTGACCAGGTGCGAATTCAGGCGGGCAAAGAGCCACAACCAACAGCAGCAAGCATTGACTCCCAATCCGTGAAAACCTCGGTAAAAGGAGGGGGCGAGGCTATGATGGCGGGAAGAAAATAAAAGGTAGAAAACGTCATATAGCTGTTGATACTCTTGGCCTGATTCTGGTGGTATGGGTACACGCAGCCGCATTTAGTGATAGTTTTGCAGGTCAATTCATGCTGGCTCACCTTAAGAAATACTTTAAAAACATCCGGAAAGTCTGGGCTGATTGTGGCTACCGGGGTTACCTTGAAGAGTGGTTTTATCGCTTCAAACCCAAAAGGGAGCTTGAAATCACAAAACGCCCACGGGAAAGTTTGTCGTTCAAGCCAGGCGCTGGGTTGTGGAGAGAACCTTTGGCTGGTTTGAAGGATCCAGACGTTTATCTAAAGACTATGAACAGCTGCCAAGGAGTTCAGAAGCCTTCGTTTATATATGCATGATTCGCATAATGCTAAGAAGGCTTAAGTAGTTTTAAAACAGCCTCTTAGAGCTTTTTACTACAGAGGCTTCCACACAGTGACCCAGAAAATGCACCTAAATCGGGTAAGGGCTGGTCTTTCTCCAACCCTCCCCACAGCACCCGGCATGCGGGTCCGCACCGGGCGGTTCAACGATGATGGTGA
>NZ_JBLYNV010000177.1:0-1749 GCF_049310165.1 Endozoicomonas sp. ALE010
GCCGCCGTTCCTGTAACGCTTGCCCGGTGGCGACGGCCAGGCAGGATTTACCGGTACCCGCCGGGCCATTGAGCTCAATGATCCTGTGCTGTCTGAGCATGGTCGTGAGCTGTTCAAGCCGCTTGCCCTGTTGCTGCTGATGGTGACAGCTGGCCTTGAGCCAATCTGAGGCCAGTGTCTGCAAGGAGGTTGTCAGCAGCGGTTCCGAAAAGGCGTGCTGAAGCGGCTGTTGCAGCTGCTCCAGTGGCTCAGACGGATGGCATTGGCTAATGGCGGTCAGTTGCTGGTTCAAGTCCCGGGCTTGCCGATGCACCGGGATACTCTGGCTGCCACAGACCCGCAGGGCGTCGTACAGCAGGCGCAGGCGATGGCCGGAATAGGGATGGATATTGTCGTTCAGTACCGGCAAAAGATCAGCCTCAATGCCCTGTTGAGGGAATATTGAGTGGATAATGGCGGCCATCTTCGCGGTGCAGCGGGGAGAAGGTTCGCCGAAAATATCAGGCAAATACTCGCCCAGTGCCGGTGCCATATAACGGGCCAATGGCCAGAAATGATCGGCCAGATCCTTTGGGTGCTTCAGGGCTGGCAGGGTGTTCAGGATGGCAGCAATGCCATCACGATCAACCCCTTCCATGGAATCCGGAAATATCCCACTGATCTGAGCTTTGACAAAACTGTAAATGGTTACATTACCCCGCACCGGATGGGCCAGTAACTTATTCAGGGCCTTACGCCAGTGAAAGGGCTCCAGAGTCCCGGCGCGATCCAGCCGCTGTTCAATGGGGAGCTGAGCCTCCAGCAGTTTCAGAAACTCAGCCGGTGCCTGAACCGGAATGACCGGATAACTTTTATCCGGGCTCTGGGGCAATGTCCGAATGCGAGACAAAAGACGGCCTAATGGCCCAATTGCATCGGGATGGCGGGACGAAAAGGGTTGGATCAAACCGGGGGCGGCCATAATGGATTCTGCCAAAATGGACTCAGCTTTACCGAGCTCAGCTGTTTCAGGCTCAACACTGTCAGCCTCTACACTGCCTGCTGAGCAATCACTCCGGGTATCCTGCTGCTGTTGCCAGCGCTGGAACCATCGACTCTGGTCAGGCAGTCGGTCAGCGGGCCAGATTATATGCAGCTGGCAGTGGGGCAGAGCTTTTTTCTGGCCGTAAATCCAGAGATAGGGCTCAGGTGCCAGTAGTGACTCCAGATGCCCTGCCAGGGTCGGGGTATGTTCCAGCCCGGACAGCACCACCGGTTCACCCTTAAGCAGTTGTGTCAATAACGGGGTTGCTCTCAGCTGGAAACGCAACTTGCCTGACATTTTCAGCTTGCTGGTAAACCAGAGCTCCTCCCATTGCTGACCGGTGGCCAGTCGGTAACAGTCGGATTGTGCCACAACATTGGCAGCGATATTGGCAACACTGCCGGTATACAGCCTGACAACACTGTCACCGGAGGGTTCTGGCAAAGTGCCTGTCACCAATCCGGGGGCGACAGGCAGTGATTCCGTCCGATGTTTCAGGATCAGCCATTGCTCATCGGTCAGTTCACCGCTGACCAGCAGCTGGTCAAATTCGCTGGCCATCTTATGAAAGGTATCGATCTTTTGCAGGGTGTTTTCCTGTGCGGACAGATCACTGAAGACCGCGTCGAAATTGTGGGTATTGATAACCCCGCAGGTTTTACCGGGTAACACCGGTGTGTTGTTGACGGCTTGTTTGAATGCCGTGATATTCTCGGTCGGGGTGT
>NZ_JBLYNV010000178.1:0-1738 GCF_049310165.1 Endozoicomonas sp. ALE010
ATCATGAAAGCGGTTTGTTCTACAACTACCACCGTTACTACGACCCGGAAACGGGGCGATACAGCCAGAGTGATCCCATAGGGTTGAGAGGCGGTATCAATACCTATGCCTATGTGAACAGTAATCCGCTGGTCAGTACTGATCCATTGGGACTGTTTTTGTTTGCTTTTGATGGGACTATGAATGACCGTTCCAAGCTAGAAACTAATGTGGCCAAATTTGCTGACTCTTATGAGCTGAATAACCCAAAACAAGTTTGGTATAGAGAAGGTGTAGGCACAGGAGATGGTATTGATTTTATTGTAGGAGGATTATTTGGATATGGTTCAAGAGAAAGGGTCGACGAGGCTCTATTTAAGTTGGATGAACTAGTAAACGACGTATCTTGGGACAGAAATATTGATATTGTTGGTTTTAGTCGAGGAGCTGCTGCAGCGCGTGAGTTCTCAAATGAAATTTTTGATAGGATGGATAGTAATTATTGGGTTAACGTAACGACCTGTAATCCCTTGAATGTTCGCTTTATGGGACTCTTTGATACTGTTGGGTCAATGGGGTTACCTGGGAATCATATCAATATTGGTTATGACTTCACAGTGGATAGCAGAATAGGGCATGTGGCTCACGCAGTAGCATTAAATGAACACAGAGCATTATTCCCACTCACTTCAGTTTCACCAGTCGAAGGTGCTTCTTTGACTTCTGGTCAGATTGTGGAACAGGGCTTTATAGGAGACCATTCTGATATTGGTGGAGGTTGGAAAGAAGGTGATTTATCCGATATTCCTCTTCAGTGGATGGTTCAGCAGGCAGGGTCTGCTGGTGTGTCAATGGGAGATCTCGATGATGAGTATAAAACAGTCGAAAATCCATTGATCCATGACAAAAGAGGCTTCTTGGCCCGTGGGGACAGGGATATTTATTATCCAAACGATCCAAATTTTACACCAGGGCAGAATTGTCTTAGAGAAGATCGAAACGGAAACTGCATTCAAAGAGAACCATTACGACAGACTCAGAGACAGTCAACAGCTCCACAATTTCCTGATCTGGAGCACATGATCATTGAAAGTCCTCAGGATAACGATGTTCGAGGAATGGTTGATATGACTAAGTATACACAGTGGTTATATGACAATGGGGTGCTTAGGCGTGATGAAAGTAGCTGATATTAAAGTAATAGGGCAGGGGCTTATTCTTATAACTACTGCTATGTTCCTTTTGACAGGGTGTAACGCAATGAAGTATTACAATTTTGTTGTGCAAAATGATTCAGATACTCCAATATATGAGCTAAGAGTACTCAGTGTCGAAGGTCGGGAAATATATCCTATTTATAGAAATGCTTCTCGACCAATTAATATTGGGCATACAGCGGGTACTGTTTCGCTCTCAATGAGAGAGCTACCCGAGTATGTATTGATAGAATGGAAGAATATAGGAAATGGGACATTGTTGAAGAAAAAACTGGATTTAAAAAAAATGCTGCCAAAGAATTTCTGGGGGGGAGTTGTTTTCAGTGTTCTTGAAAATAGAGATGTGGAAGTATCTTGGAAATTAAGGGGAGGAGAGAGTGAAAGATACATTGACTGTGGCGGCTATATCTTTGAAAAGTACTACTATCGAGCCAAACCTAAAATTGATAAGAATATAGCTGATTGGCAGAGTTATCTTAAACAGAAAGAAGCTGATCTCAAGGCTGGCTTGACGGATAAATACAAAAAACCGAAGTATTACG
>NZ_JBLYNV010000179.1:0-1664 GCF_049310165.1 Endozoicomonas sp. ALE010
ATAAGCCCATGGATGAGCGTGTTCAGCTCACTCAAGCTACCTTATTGTCCACTCTGCTTGATGCAATAATATTCAAGTGCAACCAAAAACCTGAAGCCAAGGATATTGATGCCCAGGGTATCGCCAACCTGCTGTGGGCCACGGCGAAACTGGTGGACATCGGGCAGGAGCCGACACCAGAGCTCAAAAAGGCTGTGGCCGCGCTGTTGCCCCACGTGAACACACAGAAAGCTCACTTTAAACCACAGGAAATCGCCAACCTGCTGTGGGCCATCGCGAAACTGATGGACAGCGGGCAGGAGCCGACACCAGAACTCAACAAAGCCGTTGCCACGCTGTTGCTCCTCGTGAACACACAGAAAGCTAACTTTAAACCACAGGGTATCGCCAACCTGCTCTGGGCCATGGCAAAACTGGTGGACAACGGCCAGGCTCGGTCACCTGGGCTCAACGAGGCCGTGGCCGCGCTATTGCCCCACGTGAACGCACAAACAGACCAATTTATTCCTCAGCATATCGCCAACCTGCTCTGGGCCATGGCGAAACTGGTGGATAACGGGCAGGAGCAAACACCAGAAATCAAAGAGGCCGTGGCCACGCTGTTGCCCCACGTGAACGTACAGAAAGACCAATTTAATGCCCAGGATATCGCCAACCTGCTGTGGGCCATGGCGAAACTGGTAGACAACGGGCAGGAACGGACACCAGAACTCAAAGAGGCTATGGTCGCCCTGCTACCCCGCGTGAACATACAGAAAGCCCACTTTAAACCACAGGAAATCGCCAACCTGCTGTGGGCCGTAGCAAAACTGGTGGACAACGGTCAGGAGCGGACACCAGAGCTCAACGAGGCCGTGGCCGCGCTGTTGCTCCACGTGAACATACAGAAAGCTCACTTTAACCCACAGCAAATCGCCAACCTGCTGTGGGCCGTAGCAAAACTGGTGGACAACGGTCAGGAGTGGACGCCAGAGCTCAACGAGGCCGTGGCCGCGCTGTTGCCCCACGTGAACATACAGAAAGCTCACTTTAAACCACAGGAAATCGCCAACCTGCTGTGGGCCATGGCGAAACTGGTGGGCAACGGGCAGGAGCAGACACCAGGGCTCAAAGAAGCCGTAGCCGAGCTGTTGCCCTTCGTGAGCGCACTGAAAGGCCGGTTTAATGCCCAGAGTATCGCCAACCTGCTGTGGGCCATGGCGAAACTGGTGGACAACGGACAGAAGCAGACACCAGGTCTCAACGAGGCCGTGACCGCACTGTTGTCCCACGTGAACGCACAGAAAGCTAACTTTAAACCACAGGAAATCGCCAACCTTCTGTGGGCCATGGCGAAACTGGGTGAGTTCGTTGAGCTGAACGTGGTTACATCCACGTTCGAGTCGCTGGTCTACCGAATCAGTGAAAACCATCAGCTCTCTCAGAAAGCCATATTGATGTCTCTCTGGGGAGTAATGGTCTGCTGTGCCAGGCTGTGTCTGGTCGCCAATGCCAATAAAAATCACGTGCTTGAAAAGCCCATGGATGACCTGTTTACCCGACTGGAAAATACATTCCTGCACAATGAAGAGGATCAACGCACCATTGCCCAGGCCGCAAGTTGGCTTGGCAGAGCGTGTCCGGTCGTCCCCCATTACCATGCAATCGTTTCAAAACGTCAATCC
>NZ_JBLYNV010000180.1:0-1627 GCF_049310165.1 Endozoicomonas sp. ALE010
CAGCTACTCCCGATGAATACACGTCAGCTGCCACAACCAGAAAACTGACATACTCATAATTTCTGAAAACACAAGAGAACCCTCAACTTTCGCTGCTAAGAAAAATAACTATCATCACCCTGAAAAATTCTGGCTATCTTGCCAAATCATGATGTGTCAAAAGCTATCTTTTGTGCTTTAGCACCATGGGCAATGGCTTTAAACAAACTGTCCCAGCTATCAATCATTAACGTGAGAAAGAAGCTGGTGATTTTCCTCCATAATCGCTTTCGTGTAGGCTTCTTTGGTTTATTTAAAGCCTGCTGAAATTTTGGACAAGAAAATTCCTGAATCTGATCAACCAGGAATGCGAGAAAAGTAAGGTAGGCGAAATTCGTAGCCAGATGTTTTTCGCCATGACCGTAATTGTGTTCAAGTTGATAGCCTTGATTTTTCAGGGTATTAAACGTTTCATTTTCAATGCGCCATCTACAACGGCCTCCTCGCATCACGGATTCAACGGTATCATCGGTTAATTCAAGATCAGTTACCCAGCACCAGACATGCTGGATCCCTTTTTTGTCGATTTCAATGTAATCCAGAACATTAACCCGCTCTGTTTCATCCTGAAGATTGAGGGGGACGTTATTGGCGTAGCGGAATTTATGAGTCGTGTTATTTTTCTCATCAACGATTTTGTGGTGATGAACCTGGCCTTCGTCATAAAGGGCATTCATGGCCTCAATAAGCGACACATGGTTACCATCTTTGGCCACGATAATATAGTGCCAGCCATGCTCTCTGATCAGAGCAATGGTAGGGTTGTCCGCATATAGACCATCCAGAAGAATCACCAGTTTCAGGCGTGGATGGTCATGTTTTGTCTGCGCCAGAAAACGTCTTATTGCCGCTTTTTCACAATCATTTTTTGTGGAACCATCCTGTCGGCAAATTGCTTCCGGCGCTAAAGGAATGACGGTTTTTCTGGAAGGGTGGACAATACAGCCCCCCATAATATTGTGGTAAAAGGTTTCACTTTTTTTGCCCTCGTTTTTAATGCAGCAGTCATCACAGCGGCAGGTTCCCGAATAAAAGAGACCCGTACCATCAATAGGAAGCAGATAAAGATCTTTCAACTTGCCACATTCGAATGCATAAGCTTGCAGAGCACCATTGCGCTGAACGACAGAAAACAATTCTTTAAACGGCGTCTTCAACCCGAGTGGATTAACCGGGTCAACAACCTCTCTCATTCTGGTATCGGAGGGAACTTTGCCATCTTTTACGTGATAGAGCTTTTCAAGATTATGACAGCAGATTTCATCAAGCCGCTCTTCATCAAACCCTAATAGTGAATCGAACTTTTGATGCATCATCGCAAAAGCAGATTTCAGAAAGTTAGGAAAGGGTATCACGCATTTATTTGGACGATGATCTGGAATGCTGTCGAAGCATTCTGATACCTTTTTTATCAAGTAAGAAGCACTGAATTGCCTGACATTTTTCTGAATAGCCGTACCCATGACTGACTCGACGACAATGATTGAGTAATATGCAATTTTAGTCGAAGAATTGTGCGGGCATGATTTTTTTACCTCTTCTGTATCTCTCGTGGCTGTAGTGCTTCAGGATTCATCGGGAATTACTG
>NZ_JBLYNV010000181.1:0-1510 GCF_049310165.1 Endozoicomonas sp. ALE010
GCTTCTGCCGGGGGGTTCGGGGCTGCTTCCGGGGGTATCAGGGATGCATGTGTTGTCGGGGCTGCCGGGGGGTGCGGGGCTCTTGCCGGGGGGGTTGTTGGGGGGAATACGGCTAATATCCTATATTTACAACAGGAAATGAATCCAGTAGTTGTGTGAAAAAAAATCTTTCAGGCCCGCTAACGGGTTGAATTGAATAAATCATTATAATTATTTAAATGATTGTAATGATCTGCCTTTCACCACCCCTATCAGGAATACGCCGACTCGTAAAAAATGCCCAAAATTTGAATGACCGTCCATTGTCTTTCCTTCAAACCGACTACATGTTCCTCCTGATTATTGACCGTTAAGACATTTATTCCCTGGAAACAGAAAAAAACCCATCTCGCTGTTGGATTCTGGCAGGGCTTCTTTTTCTGGTTTGGAAATACCCGGCTCTGCTTTTTCAGCTCGTTGCGTATTCTGTGTTGGATAGCAGCATAGACCATCAGACACAGTGTCATCACCATTAACAGTGCTTCAATACGCTCAGCTTTCTTCAGATAGAGTGAAGAGACCAGAAAGTCCGGGCTTTTCAGGAACCGAAAGCCGCCCTCAACCTGTTGTTGTGACTTGTAGGTAGACAGCAGCTCCGTGGCATTCATGACATTCTGATCCAATTCATTGGTGCCCAGGATAAAGCAACCCAGTGAGGCCTGTGCATTCTCCCTTTTCTGACAAGGAACAAAGCATTCAGCCTGCACAAAGTATTCAAAGTGATCGGGCTTGCTATCTGGTGATGGCCGTCCCTTGCCCGAATAGCAAGGCTTACCGGTAACCTCAGGCTCCGTTGCACTCTGGCAGAGTTTCGATTGTTTCTGCCATAAGGCAAAAGCCTTCAATGCATCGTCCCGACACAGAAAGGCCTTTTTTCCCAGCTTTTCCAGATCACGGGCTTCTTTCAGTGACTGCTTCTGCATCTTTCGGGTCAGTGTTTTCTGTTCAACCAGCCTGCGCTTTTTGTTGAGAAACAAGGACCATCGTTGTTTAACATCTCCATAGCAGGAAGGCACTTCAGCAGAGTAATAATCTTCATAACCTTCAACCGGCTCCAATGACATGGCTGGCGCTTTGCCGACCAACTCCTTTGCACCCTTGATATTCAGGGGTACCCGGGAGATAAACAGCTGCTTTTGCTCGTCAAGCAACTGAAGGGTTTCAGCAACGTACATGGCAGCGTCAGCGACCAGATAGCGGCTATTCAAAGCCGCCTTAAAGCACGACAGATGGTTTTTGATAATTTCCTGAAAACAGGTTTTGTCGTTTACATTACCGCTGGCAGGTGCCATAAACACTGGAATACCTGCCTCATTTTCGGTCATTAACTGCAAGACCACCTGATTCAGGTCAGGTCGATGGTCACGGCTGTAACCGCGACAGATATGGATACAATTCAAGTCATCAGGATTTTCATGACTGTTATAGATTCCATCCACATGAAAGCTGGTGCCATCCAGATTCAATGCCT
>NZ_JBLYNV010000182.1:0-1505 GCF_049310165.1 Endozoicomonas sp. ALE010
CAGGGCGAAAGCTTCAGATGTACTAACGTACATAAATAATTCTGCCATGATACATTCTGCTTAATGCAGAGGTATGGTCCAAATGAACAGTTACGCCCCGATAATTGACAGGCTCCACCAACTGGCTGAACCGCGTGATAAGGTACATGTCGTCTATCCCCTCCAGGAGGTCTTATTTATCGTCTATGCCAGTATTCTGAGCGGGTATACTGAGTGGCAGAGCATGGCATCTTTTGCTCATTACAACAAAGCTTGGTTTCGACAATTCTTTCCTTACAAATACGGGTTCCCATCGCACCATACCATAGAGAAAGTATGCATGATGGTTGACTCAGTGGCGTTTATGCAGCTATTTATTGACTGGATGTGCGATACAGTAACCGCGATCAATGCTCGTAAAGTCGGCCCTCCACCTGAAAAAAACGACAATGTTGTTGCCATTGACGGTAAGGCACTTCGTGGGTCACGCCCTGCCAAGGGTAAGAAAATGGTTCACATAGTCAGTGCCTACTGCTCCGAGCTAAATCTCATACTGGGTATAACATCGGTTGATAAAAAATCTAATGAGATTACCGCCATTCCGGAGATTCTGGATATGCTGGTACTGGAAGGCGCTCTGATCACCATGGACGCCATGGGCTGCCAAGTCGCCATATGCAAAAAGATTGTTGAAAAAAAAGCAGATTACCTGATCTGTGTAAAGAACAACCAGCCAACTCTGCACAATCGTATTGATACAGTTTTTGAACAGTATATTGAGGAAAATCCTACAGACCCGGATCCAGATGATGAGGAAAATCCGTTTTTCGCAGAAACAATAGAGAAGAGTCGCAATCGTCAAGAGCACAGGCGCAGCTGGGTATTTAACAATATCAAAAGTCTCGTTGATCCCGGAAATGAATGGCCTGGCCTGGAACACTGCGCGATTATTCAGCGTGATAGACTCATTGACTCCAGGCAATCAACAGAGCTGAATTTCTATATTACCTCCCGGGAAATGACAGCCAAAAGCGTACTGGCAGCGGCTCGGAACCATTGGAGTACAGAGAATAAGCAACATTGGGAATTGGATGTCAGTTTCAGCGAAGACGCCTCTAAAATTCACGAACGAACAGCCACAAAAAATATTGCTACGTTAAGACGATGCTGCTACAACGCCCATAAACAGAGCACCCATTTTGAAAAAGAGAGCATGTGCCGTCGTGCTGAGCTGGCAGGGCTTGATGAAGATTACCGAACAGAGTTAATACTTGAACAGTTTTCCCCTGGATAACAGAAAATAAATCCACCATTTCAATTGGTGACTTAGAGGACAAACTCATAGTCCAGGTTTGTAACACCTCTGGAGAAGTTTGGCGTGCCTGATTCTTTACTTTTTTATCACCAGATATTGAAAATACTGAAAGGCATAGTAATAAATTGAATATAAGAAATTTCTGCCCAAAGGAACAAGTTTAATTAGCGTTAAATAATAGTACTTTAGTACGCCTGAAGCTTTCGCCCTG
>NZ_JBLYNV010000183.1:0-1494 GCF_049310165.1 Endozoicomonas sp. ALE010
ATCGGTTTGAAGGAAAGACAATGGACGATCATGCAGATTTTGGGCAATTTTTACGAGTCGGTGTATTCCTGATAGGGGTGGTGAAAGGCAGCTTAATGTTTGATCGACAGTTCACCAAAGACACCATTTCATCCCTGTTTTGTACCGGCGGAACAACCGGTTTGCCAAAAATTGCACGTCGCACACACGCTAATGAACTGTTTAATGCCCGCTCATTGCAAATGATGAGTCAGAGCACTCTGACATCGGATAAATCCATACTGGGGGGCTTGCCCCTGTTCCATGTCAACGGTGCCCTGGTCACCGGACTGGTGCCGCTGATGATCGGGGCATCTATCGTTATCTGCACGCCACAGGGCTACCGTGGCGAAGATGTTTTTCCGAATTTCTGGGATATCATTGCGCACTTTAAAGTATCGGCATTCAGTGGTGTGCCCACGGTATACTCGACCCTGATGAACTACCCAACGAAGGGTAAAGACTTATCGTCATTAGACGCAGCCATCTGTGGCGCTGCACCATTACCCGTAGAAGTGGCCCGTTCATTTCAGGAGGCTACCGGCGTTGAAATTCTGGAAGGCTATGGATTAACAGAGGCCACATGCGCATCCAGTTTGAATTTATTGCACGGCAAGAAAAAGATCGGCTCTATTGGTATACGCATCCCCTATCAACAAATGGTTTGTGCTGAGTTAAAAGACAATAAAGTAGTACGTATTTGCGATACCGATGAAATTGGTGCACTGATCATGAGAGGGCCTAATTTATCGTTAGGTTATCAATTGGAACATCAGAATGAGGGCCTGTGGGTCACTGACGACAATGGTGACACATGGCTCAATTCCGGTGACCTGGCACGACAGGATTCCGACGGTTACTTCTGGCTGACCGGTCGTAAAAAAGAGCTGATTGTTCGGGGTGGCCATAATATTGAACCAAAACTGATTGAAGAAACCATGTGCAAGCACCCCGACGTCACTCTGGCAGCAGCTGTTGGTCGACCAGATGCCCATGCGGGTGAAGTACCGGTTTGCTATGTGCAAATCGCAGATAACAGTCAGGTTTCAGATAAAGAGCTATTAGACTTTGCCAATAGAGAAATCCAGGAAAAAGCCGCTATTCCAAAGGCCGTTCACAGGGTCAAAGAGCTGCCGCTAACTGCCATTGGCAAGGTATTTAAGCCTAAACTTGAAATGCAGGAAATTGAAAAATGCGTCATTGCCCTGGCCATGAAAGAGCTACCAACCGTGCCTGTCACAGTGGATGTCAAACAAGACCCTAAATATGGCATCCTGGCCAATGTGAATCTTGGGGAATGTGATGCAACGTCCAGGGCAGAGTTCGAAAAGACACTGGGTGTCTATACGTTTAAGTCTGCCCTTTCCTGACACTCCCCGCCCTGGCGGGCGAGGGTTCTTAGATCGCTCCAAGAACCTTCCTGCTTCAACACGCCTTCCCTAGATAGCGGTTTTTAAGCCGCTATCCCCGTTCCAG
>NZ_JBLYNV010000184.1:0-1473 GCF_049310165.1 Endozoicomonas sp. ALE010
CTCGCAGTTACTGGCCTTTACCTGTCAGGCACAGGCTGTGCAGTCGCTGCCCCCCGGCACGTACCGGCTGCTGGATATTGTGGATAACCCGACATCAGGCCGGACGGTGATCGCCACCACCCGCAGCAGCCTCGACAGTCTGCTGCCCAACTGGACGACAGCCACCGGCACGGACGTGGAGCAGTACGTCTACGACCAGAAAAGCCCATCGGTGTTCTATGTGTACCCTGTGCCCCCTGCCAACCATACGCTCAATCTGCTGGTCAGCCAGGCACCCGCACGGATTGTGATTACCGATTTTGATACCGACACCCAGGTATTCAGTCTGGATGATTTGTGGTTGAATCCGGTGATCAACTACATGCTGTTCCGGGCATTCAGCATGGATATGGAAACGGAAGCCACTATGCAGCAGGCCCAGAGTTATCTGGCCATGTTTGCCAATGATCTGGGGCTGAAATGGAACGTGGATCAAATGTTCCGGCAGATGCTTCAGGGGAAGGTTGAGGGCTAGTGTTTGTTCCTCCTTTTTTTGTTGTCGTGCCTTACCCACAAGATGCAAGCCAGCAGGGGTACGCCAAACAGTGCGGTCATTAGTAAGTATTGGTCGCCTACGGTCACTTGTGGTGCCCTTTCTTATGTTTGCGTTTGGACCAGTAATCCCATGTATGAAACCCGATGATACCAACGAACAGTACGGCACAAAGCAGGGCCATGGGTACAGCAGCAGGGTCAATCATTGTATTCGTCCTCCTGGCTTTTAAAGTCGAATACCACCGCAAGGTACAGGAATAAGAGGCAGGCAGTGCTGCCAAAAAACAGTATTTCACCCGGCACCTTTTCAGCAAAGAGAGGCTGTAATAAACAGATGCCCAGTGGCACTTTAACCAGATCATAGAACATTTTCGACAGGTTCTGATAAACCGCCAGCCGTTTTTTCTTCATATTTTACACCTTTGTACTTCTTATTCAGGGTTTTCCCAAGGACAGCATAGCCCATGAAACTGGACGCCTACCTTTCCCGCATACGCCCGTATGCCAAGGGCTGCCCGGATCAGGTGATCAAGAACTACCTGATCATTACCCTGCGGGACATTTGCCACCGCGCCAATATCTGGCGACACCATGACAAGCTGTTTATGGTCAAGGGAATCAAGGATTACGGCCTGACCGCACCCGCTGGCAGCGACATCGCTACAGTGCAGAATATCCTGCGCGAAGACGGCACCCGGCTGGAAAGCCGTGATCTGCTGCCCCCTTATCTTTCTGCCGGAACCCCTTATTACTACCGCCATGTTGAAACCACTGCCCTGCACGTTGCCCCGATCCCGGACAAGGACGCCATGCACGACATCGAGCTGACCCTGATGCCTGCCTTTGAGGCGACAGAGATACCGGACGATGTGGGCAACCTGACCCTTGAGTTTGCCTGCTGGGGTGTACTGGCCGACCTGCAAATGATGCCCGATGAAC
>NZ_JBLYNV010000185.1:0-1467 GCF_049310165.1 Endozoicomonas sp. ALE010
CAGGGTGGTCGCATCAGATGCACCATAGTTCATATTTTTGCTCTGCTCATGACTGCCAACATTGCAGATCGAATATTCTCAGACAATCCAGCGCGTATTTTAGGCAGGATTGATGAAAAGAAACCAAAATATGGAAAATTGACACAAAAAGCCACCGGCCTCACACGAAGCTTGTACCTTGTGCTGCTTCTGCAGCCTGAATTTAAACTCGCTGTTTAGTCAGGATAAAACTTCTCAAGTACCAGCTCGGTTCGATAGTCCTGATCTAACCCTGCCAGTTCAATCCGGCCTGACATACTCTCTTTCTCAAACCGGCTACTTTGTTTGTGTACATTAAAACACCACCGCCTTACAGTCGCAACGTTCTTTGCCGCTGTTCGCTCATGGATTTTAGAGGCATCTTCTTGAAAGCTGACATCCAGTGACAAGTGTTGTCCATTTTCTATACTCCAATGATTGCGTACTGCTGCCAGCACACTGGAGGCTGTCATCTCTCGGCTCTCTATATAAAAATGCAATTCAGTTGTTTGTTTTTTACCAACCAATCTGTCTCTCTGGATAACCGAAAACTGCTTAAGGCCAGGCCACTCATGCTTGGGGTCTATATCCTCAATGTCGTTAAAAACCCAACAACGCCGGTGTTCTTGACGCCCCCGATTTTTCTCCATCGATTCTGCAAAGGCTGGTTCGTCATCAGCAGGTTCCGGATCATCCGGGTGTTCTTCAATGTACTTTGAAAAATATGCTTCGATATTACTGCTCAGAGTCGGCTGATTGTCCTTGGCGCAGAGCAGGTAATCAGCTTTTTTATCAATGATTTTTTTGCAAATATTTTTCTGACACCCCATGGCATCACTGGTAATCAAGGCTCCTTCGAGAAAAAGCACATCGATAACTTCGGGAATGGCAGTAATCTCATTGGACTTCTTATCAACGGGGGTAAAACCTAATATAAGCTTAAGTTCTGAACTGTAAGCACTGACCATATGGACCAACTTCTTGCCTTTAGCTGGACGTGAGCCACGCAGAGCCTTGCCGTCAATAGCTATGACATTGTCGTTTTTTTCTGGATGAGGCCCCATTTTACGAGCATTTATCTCAGATATTGTGTCGCTTACCCAATCGATAAATAACTGCGTAAAAGCTTCTGGGTCAAGCAGCTTGCATACTGTTGCAATAGTGTGATGGGTAGGGAAGCCAAATTTATAAGGAAAAAACTGACGAAACCAGCGTCGGTTGTATTTAGCGAACCGCTCCATGCCTTGCCATGTGGTGTAACCACTCAAAATACTGACATAAACGATAAATAAGACTTCTGGAAGAGGGTATGTAACGTGTATATCGCTACGAGGCTCAGTTAGCGATTGAATCCTGACGACCATTGGTGTGTAGTTGGCCATTGTCGTACCTCTGGCTATACCGGAGGTATGTTAATAGTACATATGTGCACCTCATGCTACCGCCCTG
>NZ_JBLYNV010000186.1:0-1440 GCF_049310165.1 Endozoicomonas sp. ALE010
AACTGGTGGACAACGGGCAGGAGCAAACACCACGGCTCAAAGAGGCCTTGGCCGCGCTGTTGCCCCACGTGAACACACAGAAGGACCAATTAATTCCTCAGCATATCGCCAACCTGCTGTGGGCCATGGCGAAACTGGTGGACAACGGTCAGAAACGGACATCAGAGCTCAATGAGGCCGTGGCCGCACTGTTGCCCCTCGTGAATTCAAAGAAAGACCAATTTATTCCTCAGAATATCGCCAACCTGCTGTGGGCCATGGCGAAACTGGTAGATAACGGGCAGGAGCCAACACCAGAGCTCAAAAGGGCTCTGGCCGTGCTGTTGCCCCACGTGAAGGCACAGAAAGCTAACTTTAACCCACAGGAAATCGCCAACCAGCTGTGGGCCATGGCGAAACTGGTGGACAACGGGCAGGAGCAGACACCAGAGTTCAACGAAGCCGTTGCTGCGCTGTTGACCTGCGTGACCGTACAAAAAGCTCACTTTAAACCACAGCATATCGCCAGCCTGCTGTGGGCCATGGCGAAACTGGTAGACAGCGGGCAGGAGCAGACACCAGGGCTCAACGAGGCTACGGCCGCGCTGTTGCCGCTTGTAAACGCACAGAAAGACCAGTTTAATGAACAAGCTATCGCCAACCTGCTTTGGACCATGGCGAAACTGGTGGACATCGGGCAGGAGTGGACACCAGAGTTCCAAGCGGCCATTGCCGCGCTGTTACCCCACGTGAACTCACAGAAAGCTAACTTTACACCTCAGGCAATCAGCAACCTTCTGTGGGCCATGGCGAAACTGGTGGACAACGGGCAGGAGTGGATACCAGAGTTTAAAGCGGCCATGGACGTGCTGTTACCCCAAGTGAACGCACAGAAAGCTAACTTTAAACCACAGGGTATCGCCAACCTGCTGTGGGCCATGGCGAAACTGGGTGAACTCGCTGAGCTGAATGTGGTTACCTCTACCTTCGAATCGCTTGTCTACCGAATCAGAGAAAGCCCTCAGCTCTCTAAGCAAGATATATCGATGTCTCTCTGGGGCGTAATGGTATGCTGTGCCAGGTTGTCTCTAGTCTCCAATGCCAATAACAATAACGTGCTTGAAAAGCACATGGATGACCTGTTGACTCGCCTGGAAATTACCTCGCCAGATCCAGATAATGAAGATGATCGATCCATCATGATCATGGCCGCCAGTTGGCTTGGTAGAGCCTCTTCGGTCGTCCCCCATTACCAGGCAACCATTTCAAAAACCCAGGCCGACTTCCGCGATCAACTCCAATCATCTATTCCATATCTGAAGATTGAAGAAGAAAAGAGTCTGAACTCATTACCTCCGGTTGACCTGCTGCTGCCAGATCACAACATGGTGATTGAAGTTCAGGGTCCCTCTCATTACGTAGGTGGTGATTTCAACACCAGGAATGGTTCGACTCTGCTGA
>NZ_JBLYNV010000187.1:0-1384 GCF_049310165.1 Endozoicomonas sp. ALE010
CAGGCAGCACGGCTGATGATGCGTCCGACAATAATACCCCCCTGACCCTGTCGGGCAGCGCCGCATGGGGAAGCGGCCGCTCAGGCTCCGGCTCAGCCTTCGAAATGGATGGTACTGCGGGCACCGGCGAGATCAGTGGCATGCAGACGGGCGGAGCAATGACCATCGCATCCTGGGTACGCTTTGACAGTTTTGATCAAGGCTGGTCCAGGGTGGTGGATTTTGGGAATGGTGCGGGAGACCACAATATTTTCCTGTCTCATACTGGCCAGACCAACGGATTGGCATTTGGTATCTGGGATGACAGTGGCACTGAGCACAAACTCACCCTTGATGATTTCCTCACCACCGACCAGTGGGTGCATATCACTGCGACGGTGGATAGCTCAGGGCTGATGAGCGTTTACAAAAATGGCGAACTGGCAGGCACTCACCAGGGAGTGGTCCCATCCGTCATGGTGAGGACCAACAACTATGTGGGCAAAAGTAACTGGGATAGCAATGGTTACCTGGATGGAGCCATTGATGATCTGGCCATTTTCAATGAAGCACTGGACGCCTCCCAGATTTCAACACTTTATCAGGCCAATCAGCTGTCTGACTTTATTGGCAGCGTCGATAACCCGGCGGTGATCGCCGGCGACGACAGCGCCACGGTGACCGAAGACAACAGCGACGTACTGAGTGCCAGCGGTACCCTGACCATCAGTGACAGCGATGCCGGTGAAGCCCAGTTTATCGCCACCACCATCACCGGCAGCTACGGTGACCTGATCCTGGATGCCAGCGGTCAGTGGACCTACAGCGCCGATAACAGCCAGTCGGCCATTCAGCAGCTCGGGGAGGGCGAAACCCTTACCGAGACATTGGATGTGCAATCACAGGATGGCACCACCCATACGCTGACCATCACTCTTAACGGCAGCAACGACGGGCCAGTGCTGGATGTTGCCCTGGCCGATCAGAACGCCGATCAGGACAACCCCTTCAGCTACCAGCTGCCAGCAGACAGCTTCAGCGACCTGGAAGGTGATGCCCTGAGCTACAGCGCCACTCTGGCCGATGGCAGTGCCCTGCCCGCCTGGCTTAACTTTGATGCGGCCAGCACCACCTTCTCGGGTACCCCCGGCAGTGGTGATACCGGCTCGCTGTCGGTTACGGTCACCGCCAGTGATGGCCTGGCCAGCGCCTCCGATACCTTTACCCTGGCGGTAGCGGCCGACCCCGCCACCCCTCCGGCGGACAATCACGATGCGCCGCCCCCTGTGGCTGCCTTTGAGTTTGATGAAGGGGCAGGCAGCACGGCTGATGATGCGTCCGACAATAATACCCCCCTGACCCTGTCGGGCAGCGCCGCATGGGGAAGCGGCCGCTCAGGCTCCGG
>NZ_JBLYNV010000188.1:0-1371 GCF_049310165.1 Endozoicomonas sp. ALE010
CGGAACAAAGCCAGCTGATACGTATGCTGCAAAATTTTACCCCAACACGGCGTTGGGATTGGCGAAGCCTGACGACAACTCTTCATTCATTTACTTCAGCGGGTGTTTTTACCCCTTATAAACCCATGCATGAGCGTGTTCAGTTCACTCAAGCTGCCTTATTGTCAACTCTGCTTGATGCAATAATATTTAACTGCTACCAAAAACCTGGAGCCCGGGATATTGATGCCCGGGGAATCACCAGCCTGCTGTGGGCCATGGCGAAACTGGTGGACAACGGGCAGAAGCAGACACCAGAGTTCAAAAAGGCCGTGGCCGCCCTGTTGCCCCTTGTGAACGTACAGAAAGACCAATTCAATCCCCAGGGTATCGCCAACCTGCTGTGGGCCATGGCGAAACTGGTGGACAACGGGGATTGGACACCAGAGATCAACGAGGCCGTTGCCGCGTTGTTATCCCGGGTGAACGCACAGAAAGCTAACTTTAACCCACAGGAAATCTCTAACCTGCTGTGGGCCATGGCGAAACTGGTGGACAGCGGGCTGGAGCGGACACCAGAGCTCAAGGAGGCCGTAGCTGTGCTACTGCCTCACGTTAACATACAGAAAGACCAATTTATTCCTCAGGCTATCGCCAACCTGCTGTGGGCCATGGCGAAACTGGTGGACAAGGGGCTGGAGCAGACACCAAAGCTCAACAAGGCCGTGGCCGCGTTGTTGCCCAAGGTGAACACTCAGAAAGCTAACTTTAACACACAGGAAATCACCAACCTGCTGTGGACCATGGCCAAACTGGTGGACAGCGGACAGGAGCGGACACCGGGGCTCAACGAGGCCATGGCTGCGCTGTTGCCCCAGGTGAACGCACAGAAAGACCTGTTTAATGCCCAGGCTATTGTCAACCTGCTGTGGGCCATGGCGAAACTGGTGGACAACGGGCTGAAGCGGACACCAGGGCTCAAAGAGGCCGTGGCCGCCCTGTTGCCCCTCGTAAACGCACAGAAAAACCAGGTTAATCCCCAGGGCATTGTCAACCTGCTGTCGGCTATGGCGAAACTGGTGGCAAACGGGCTGGAGCGGACACCAGGGCTCAAAGAGGCGGTGGTGGCGCTGTTACCCCATGTGAACGCACAGAAAGGCCAATTTACTGCCCAGGGAATCGCCAACCTGCTGTGGGCCATGGCGAAACTGGTGGACTATGGGCTGAAGCAAACATCAGGGCTCAAAGAGGCCGTGGCCGGGCTGTTGCCCCAGGTGCAGGCACAGAAAGACCAATTTAACCCTCAGAATATCGCCAACCTGCTGTGGGCCATGGCGAAACTGGTGGACAACGGGCTGGAGCAAACACCGGGGCTCAACGAAGCCCTGGTCG
>NZ_JBLYNV010000189.1:0-1301 GCF_049310165.1 Endozoicomonas sp. ALE010
AGATTGCTGATAACTGATGATAGTAAATGGTTGTTTTTTTAGGGTTGTCAGCGTTTTTTGTGCAACAGTTTTTACAGCTGATGGACTTTGACGTAAAGGTTTGTGTTCCATCAATGGGAGCCAGGTAGCCCTCTTTAAAATACTGGAACTGTTTCAATTTCCCACGCCGCTGACAATAAGCAAGACAGGCGAGAAACAGTGGACGAATATGTTTTGTCTGAACGAGGTCAATAGTTGATCTCAGGTAGGTATCACAAGGTATGTGTTCAACGTGATACAAACTCTTGGCATTTTCTTTAATTGTTGGCTGGTCTCGTTTGTCATCGCAGGTCAGTAATGATGCATTTTTATTATGAAAAACACCAAGGCTATACATAAAAAAATCGGCAATGGAAATATTTGATGAACGCCCTTTTTGTGAGCGAGGGTCAGGAATCTCTTGAACTTTTTCAAAAACAATATCAATGAGGTCAGAGGTAACCGAATGATTATGAGAGGAAGGCATATGACAATGTGTGAGTATTTTTCCAAAAATATCCTCTATTCTAGACTGCGTAGCTGAAATTGTCCCGCAAGCTTCCAGCCCTTGGGAGCAAAGGGATTTTAGTTATTGCGGGAATTACTGTTATGCAGGCGTTATGCGCTCATACTCAACCATACCTTCTCAGTAAATGATCGAACTATTATGGTTTCTGTAATCTATAGATAATAAATAGTAGATTCGGGTTGATTTCATTATCCTCAGTCTGTAAAACACAGATATAAAAATCTATTTTTTACCTGTTACTTGGAAGTAATAATCATGGTACGAAGTATCGATATATACAGCAAAAACGGCGTTAAAGCGCAAAGAATTGACAAGACAGGAGATAATTACGAACTTACTGTCACATATTCCGTTTTTGCGGCAGATGGTACTTTTTTAAAAGAATTTAATACAGAAGCTGAAGCAATAGCATACATAGATTCCATGTTTAAGCCTGAGCCACCGGCTCCCAAAAAACCACCTTCATCTGATTATTCATTTTAAATTTTTCATGAGCATAGGGAGAGATTCTCTATGCTATAAATCCAAAAAATTGAATTCGATTTTCTTATTAAATAGTTCTAGCTTAAAAAATCTTTAAATCTGTATCTAAGTACTAGAAAAGATTAATTGCTTTACTATCAAAGCCGCGCATAAATCGGGTAAGGGTTGGTCTTTCTCCAACCCTCCCCACAGCACCCGGCATGCGGGTCCGCACCGGGCGGTTCAACGATGATGGTGAAACCTGACCCATAAGTCTTTCAATGAAACAAGC
>NZ_JBLYNV010000190.1:0-1220 GCF_049310165.1 Endozoicomonas sp. ALE010
TCTGGACTGTCGGTTCCGTTGTTACTGGCGTTGGAGGTGTTGCGAAAGGCGGTGTGAAACTTGCCAAGGTTGGAGTGGATGTTGGTAAGAAGTCGTTAGATAAAATGGGGGATGCAGTAAAGAAATCTGGAAACAAAATTGATTCCGTAGCTGAAAATAATAAGGCAAAGAACCCTCATGAAATCCCCGGCTATGCTGATGCAGAAGCAGGAGGTGCATCGTATTATGATAGATATAGAAAAGAAAACGGTGACTGGGATTGGCCAGAAGAACTTGGTTTTGCAGAGACTCCAGCAAAAGCAACGTTGGACATTGGGACTAGAATAGATAGATTTGGCAAGCCTGATGGCAGTTTTCTATCTCCTGAGGGTATTCCTTCCGAACAGAGGGCATTGGCACCTGGAAGTCTAGCTGAACCATATAATGTCTATGAAGTGATGAGACCAATGCCTGTCATACAAGGTAAAATAGCTCCAGCCTTTGGTCAACCGGGGGGCGGAGTTCAAATTCTACCTAACTTTTCTGAGCGAGTTAATGTGGATTGGCTCCTCCATAACGGCTATATCCGAAAGGTTAACTAGAGATGAAAGTAACACTTCAAAGTTTACAAGAAACCATTATGACATATGGCGCAATGATTGATGCACCATTCGAGCTTTTAGTCCTCCATAGCAAAGCATCTTCAGATGGCTCCCCATTTCTAGAATTATGTGGTGAGGATATATTTTTTGTGAGCGTAGAAAGAGGTATCGAATTTGAACGTTTAAAAACCCAGAAGGTAGATACTTTCCTTTACTGGTTTTTTAAAAGGGTAGTTTCACATATCGCATATTCTGCAACCTCTAATACTGACGACCGTGATCAGCGAAGGACTGTATTCGATAAAGAGGTAGAGTTACTGAGCGTATTAGACAAAAACTGGGGAGAAATGAGAGCCAAAGAACACAAAGCCATTTTATTGAGATCACCATTTGACGATAATGCACAGAAAAGAGTCGAATTAAATAAGAAATTGATTTCTGATGGCCTTGACACCTCTAGAGCATATGAAAAAGCATGTGAAACTTATCCTTTACCCCAAAATTGAAACTTTGGATAAGAATGTGACAACTCTAGATAGTTCTCGTCCAAAATCAAGGACACCCAATAATTTGCCAGCGATGTAGAAATCACAGCAGGCAGAGACCTTACCGCCACTGCCGCCAATATCACCAGTGGTA
>NZ_JBLYNV010000191.1:0-1169 GCF_049310165.1 Endozoicomonas sp. ALE010
ATCAGCAGGCGTCTTTACCGCCAGTCAGATGTAGGTTCTCCCACAGGGGACTTTCACCCCATCAGTTCATGCCCATGCCGGGCGTACCAAGTGCATCGTAGGGACGCCTTCGGTGCCCCACATGCAGGCGTTAGGTTTCTCATCAAATTTCAACAACAAACTCAATAAGGAGTTGTAATGAGTGGTAAAGAAGTAGAAAAATTTGGGACGGCATATGAGTATGCTGGATTTTGGGTAAGATTTGGAGCATCAATTATTGATTCGCTAATAATATTTGGTGTGACATTGCCATGGCTGATGATGATATATGGGGAACAATATTTTTATTCAGAGGACTTCATTCAGGGAGGTTCTGATTTTTTACTATCATATGTGATGCCCTTTGTGGCGACTGTACTTTTCTGGGTGTATAAGTCTGCAACACCCGGAAAAATGGCAATAAAAGCTATTGTCGTTGATGAAAAGACTGGTAACAAACCGACCATACAGCAGTCAGTGATTAGATATATTGGTTATTTTCTATCCATGCTTCCAATTTTCCTTGGTTTCTTTTGGGTTGCTTGGGATGGGAAAAAGCAGGGGTGGCATGATAAACTTGCTGGCACGGTTGTAATCCGTCCTAAAAATAGGGGTGTTGAAAACGTAGAGTTTTCTGGCAACTGAAAATTAAAATAATTGAAAGGTATCGTAGTGGTTATTCTTGAAATTTTAATTGCACTAGCAATTTGGTTTGCAACTGGTCATGCAATAGAAAAAGTATATACAAAAGCTGGATTTGTTGATGCCCCAAAATTTGTATTCTGGGTTCCAGGCTTAAATCTTGCTTTCTTAGTGTATTTGGCTTTTGCAGAATGGCCATCGTATAGAGAGAATTAAAACATGGTATATCTTCTTTTAATTGCTATATGGGCTTTAATTGGTTTCAGCGGGTGGAAGGTCTTTTCACGAGCTGGTTTCAAAGGCTACATTGGCTTGCTTTTCTTGGTGCCTCTGATTAACTTTTTTGCTCTTTTATATCTTGCTCATAAGGATTGGCCGGTAGCAAAGAAATTAACTCACCAGGAATAACCGAAACCTAAATCGGGTAAGGGCTGGTCTTTCTCCGGCCCTCCCCACAGCACCCGGCATGCGGGTCCGCACCGGGCGGTTCAACGATGATGGTGAAACCT
>NZ_JBLYNV010000192.1:0-1120 GCF_049310165.1 Endozoicomonas sp. ALE010
CGTAATACTTCGGTTTTTTGTATTTATCCGTCAAGCCAGCCTTGAGATCAGCTTCTTTCTGTTTAAGATAACTCTGCCAATCAGCTATATTTTTATCAATTTTAGGTTTGGCTCGATAGTAGTACTTTTCAAAGATATAGCCACCACAGTCAAGAGATCGGTAATTGCTCTTTGTCTGAACCCACGACAGAAAAATATTATCTTTTCCCGTGATGCTGAAAAATACATCTCCCAAGAAATGATTCGGCAGTAACTCTTTCAGATTAATTATTTTTTTGAACAAAGAGCCATTTTTATGATTTTTCCATTGAATATGGACTAAATCAGGAACCGACTCCATTGGTAAAGAAACCGTTCCCCCTGCATGCCCTTTCTCTAGAAAAGCATAGGAACCTGGATGTCCTGGATATAGGCTTTCCTCTTTATTACTAATAACTTCTATATTGTAGATATCTGACTCTGAATCATTATGAACAACAAAATTGTAGTACTTCATTTGACTACATCCAGAAATTAAAAGAACAGTAAGAGCAACCAGTAATGCTTTATAATCAGATGCTGCTTTCTTTTTGGCTTTAACCATTCGACAACACCCCACTATTACTCAACCACTCCAGATATTTAGTCATATCAACTGTACCTCGAACATCGTTATCCTGAGGACTTTCAATGATCATGTGCTCCAAATCAGGAAATTGTGGTGCTGTTGACTGTCTCTGAGTCGGTCGTAATGGTTCTCTTTGAATGCAGTTTCCGTTTCGATCTTCTCTAAGACAATTCTGCCCTGGTGTAAAATTTGGATCATTTGGATAATAAATATCCCTGTCCCCACGGGCCAAGATACCTCTTTTGTCATGGATCAATGGATTCTCGACGGTTTTGTACTCATCATCAAGATCCCCCATTGAAACACCAGCAGACTCTGCCTGCTGAACCATCCACTGAAGAGGGATATCGGATAAATCACCTTCTTTCCAACCTCCACCAATATCGGAATGATCTCCTATGAAGCCCTGCTCTACAATTTGGCCAGAAGTCAAAGAAGCACCTTCGACTGGTGAAACTGAAGTGAGTGGGAATAATGCTCTGTGTTCATTTAATGCTACTGCGTGAGCCACAT
>NZ_JBLYNV010000194.1:0-1061 GCF_049310165.1 Endozoicomonas sp. ALE010
ACGGAGCCGTAGTGTTGGATGACAATGTTTGAGTGCTTGCCATCCCGGATGGCGTCATTGACACATCGGTGGTATTCATCGACGAACTCAGTTCCGGTGAGAGCAGAGCCGTAGTGTTGGATGACAGTGCCTGAGTGCCTGTCATGCCGGATGGCGTCAGTGAGACATCGGTGGTATTGATCGACGAACTCAACTCTGGAGAGAGCGCAGCCGTGGCACTGGATGATAACGTCTCGGTGCCTGCCATGCCTGATGGCGTCATGGACACATCGGTGGTATTCATCAACAAACTCAGCTCGGGTGAGAACGGTGCCGTAGTGTTGGATGACAATGCCTGAGTGCCTGCCATGCCTGATGGCGTCATGGACACATCGGTGGTATTCATCGACGAACTCAACTCTGGAGAGAACGCAGCCGTGGCACTGGATGATAACGTCCGGGTGCCTACCATGCCTGATGGGCTCAGTGATACCTCAGCAGTATTGATCGACGAACTCATCTCCGGTGAGATCCGGGCCATCGTACTGGATGACAATGCCTGAGTGTTTGCCGCTCCGGACGGGCTCAGTGAACTCTCTGTAGCATTAGCGAACGAACCAGACCCGGATGAGGCTAAAGCGGCGATACCGGACGACACTGCCTGGCTACTTGCCGTCTCTGACGAACTCAATCCGGGTGCCAGCATAGGTGCAGGGGTATGCGGCCATAAAGCCGTCGATAATAATGCTTCTGAGGCGTCCGGTGGTATATGGCTGGAACTGCCCTCAGATACCGCCAAGGATGTTAGCAATCCGGCTTCACTGGTTGTGGCTGCAGATGACATTGCAGGGGTAATGTCAGCCCGTTCTGTCACGGTTACAGCCGTGGTTGATACGCTGGTCGATACCGGTGGCTGCGGGGTGCTGGTCTCCGGCGCGATGGTGGCCAATGCATGCATGTCAGAAGACACCTCCGCCTGTGCGCCGGTTGCCGATGCGATCGCAACAACAGGGCTACTGTTGTCAGCAACCACTCCGGGATTGCTGCCTGGCCTGTCCGTGGCAGGTTGCAGGCCTGTGACG
>NZ_JBLYNV010000195.1:0-1052 GCF_049310165.1 Endozoicomonas sp. ALE010
TTTACCCGAGGTTTCGACCGTGCTGTTCACCGCCGTGGTGTTGGCAACCGTTCCTTTGACAATCACCCCCCCCCCGATGCCGGCGTATGCACGTTCACCCTTGTTGGTTTTGACCGTGCTGTTCACCGCAGTGGTGTTGGCAACCATTCCGGAAACCCACCCCCCTCCGATGCCGACGTATGCACGTTCACCCGAGGTTTCTACCCTGCTGTCCACCGCCGTGGTGTTGGCAACCATTCCTCCATCGTGAACCAGCCCCCCCCCGATGCCGGCGTATGCACGTTCACCCGAGGTTTCGACCGTGCTGTCCACCGCCGTGATGTTGGCAACCGTTCCTTTAATCTCCCCTCCCCCAATGCCCGCGTAAGCTTTGTCACCCCAGGTGGAAATACGAGCATTTTCGGCCCGGACACCAATGACTGTGCCATTAATATCAACAACACAGGCTGCTACCCCAGTCACCTTCGTGGAATTTATTATATTGGCACCAGTCAAGTGAAGGTCACTGATGCTGCCTTTCAGAGTGTCAACAAGACAGTCAGGCAGGTCGCTGATAGTACGGCACTGCCCATCGTACTGCCCGGTGAATGGATCGGTATCACTGCCAATGGATTGATAGTCTTGAGTGACAACAATATCCGCCGTCTGTTGGTATGTACCGTTCAGTGGATAGCTGTCATTTCGGCCAATCATGCCCAGGGTTTTTGCATCATAAATCTTTATGGGTATTGAACCATTGGCACTGGCATTCGAATTGGCATACTGAAAAGAGCTGGCCAGTGTGCCAAGTGCAAGCAGTCCTCTGGATCCCTGACTCCCTTGATAGCGGGCCGTGGATGGCTGTTGAAGGGGTACGTCTTTCGAGCCGGGTTCTTTTTCCTGAGCCTCTTCCCCGGTTGCTTTTGATGTCTGTGGTAATTCCGGTTTGACATCCGGACCGGGCACACAGCTACCGAACCAGGCATCGGCAATATCTTTCGCTATGAAAAGGATGGGACTCAACGGCACGATAGTTGCCGTGGCCAGTCGCCCAATACCTTCCAGTGCTTTAT
>NZ_JBLYNV010000196.1:0-1017 GCF_049310165.1 Endozoicomonas sp. ALE010
AAGGCATTGCCCTGGTGGAAGTTATGCCCATGACCTCAGGAGACCCACGCCATGCAGAGCGATAATCACAAGGATTACCTCGACAAGATCTGGCTCAATACCGATGAGCTGTTTGAATACCTGGATCAGCAGTTCAGCAAAGGCACCTTGCGGAACTGGCGAACCCAGAAGAAAGGGCCCAGGCACTCCCGCATTGAGGGCAAGGTGCTCTATGCCCGGGGCGATGTGGACCAGTGGTTGAATACCCAGGTGAGAGGCGCGGGCCAATGAGTGTTGAGATGGATCTGTTTCTGGATATCGAGGGCCTGACCCGGCAGCTGGATCAGTTCCGAAGACGGCAGGTGCCCTTTGCTACGGCGCTGGCCATGACCCGGCTGGGTGGGATAGCCAAGGGGGAAGTGGAAGAGGAGATGCAGCGGGTCTTTGACCGTCCAACCCGTTACACCATGAACTCCCTGTTTCTCCGGCCAGCCCGGAAGCGGGATGTCAATCCCAAAGCGGTGGTCTGGTTCCGGGACTGGTCACCCAAGGGAACGGCGGCCACCAAGTACCTGACACCGGAAGTCCATGGCGGTGAGCGGAATACCAAGCGTTCGGAATCCCTGCTTCGTCGTCGTGGCCTGCTGGGATCGGAGGAGTTCCTGGTACCATCACGCACCGCCAAGCTGGATCGCTATGGCAACATCAGCCGTGGACAGGTGGTGAAGATGCTCTCCAATGTCCGCGCCCAGTTTGATACCAGTCAGAACACCACCAATTCCCGCAAAACCCAGTACTTTGTCGGTCGTCCCGGAGGCAAGGCCAAGGGTGTCTGGATGCGGCGGGGAAGGAAGGTACAACCCTTCATGATGATTACCCGGCAACCCAAATACCGTCGTCGTCTGGACTTCCATGGCGTGTCAGAACGGTCAATCCGTCGCCATTACAACAAAGAGTTCGGAAAGGCGCTCGCTTATGCCATCGCGACGGCAAACCGTGGCTAGGGCAGGGGGGGAGCCCATTGGGTCCTTCCCGGGG
>NZ_JBLYNV010000197.1:0-1004 GCF_049310165.1 Endozoicomonas sp. ALE010
TCACGCCAATCCACAAAACTGACCCGCGCCTCACAATCCATACGACCACCTTCCTGTAAACGCTGCCTGTGAGTCTCATAGAGATCCCCCAGAAGGGCAATCGCGGCCTTTTTGGTCTTGCCCATAGTCTTGGCCTGCCGAACAAGATTCTGCACAGCAGGGGCCTCCAGATCCTCCAGCACACAACTGGTCTGAACCTCCCCGTCCTCATCCTGCCAGGGGAGTTCCACCACCTTCAGGTTGAATTCACGGGGATCCGGTTCGTCAGCATCTTTCATCTTCTTGGAAGTAATCTTGACGGTGTCGTCGGTCTTGCGAACGGCATATTCTGCATCCAGTGCCGCCTTTAATGCCGAGTTCCCCCGGGCCCGATCCTGACTCCCTACCCCGGTGTGATGGACGATCAACACACAACAGCCATACTTGCGCCGAAAGAAGTCATCCAGGTGCCGGACAAACTGGTTCATATCCTGGGTGCTGTTTTCATCCGCCCCACCAAAGTTCCGGGCCAGGGTATCGACAACCACCGTGGAAGGGGGTTGCCCGCCATTCTGCTCCACCATGATCTCCACCGCCTGACAGACCTGTGCCGCACTGGCGGCATCGTACAGGCTGGCGGCACACTTGCTGACAAACAGGGGAGCACCGGCAAGACTCTGGCCGTTGGTTATCTCCCAGGCCTTGAACCGTCGGGAGAGCCCGTTCAAACCTTCACCGGCCAGATAGATAACCGGTCCCGGTCGTTTAATCTCCGCACCGTGCCACGGGTTGCCGGTGGCAATGCAGCAGGCCATATCGATGGCCACAAAGGACTTGCCGCAACCGGGCTCACCAAACATCAGCGCCAGTGAATCGGTCTCCAGAAACCCTTTGATCAGCCAACTGATGGGACGGGGCTCACTGACCATCTCGCCCACAGAGACCAGGCTGAAACTGGAGGACATTAAACGGGAGGGGGCTTTTAACTGCTCCAGCATCAATTCCGGGGCGACCTGTTTCAGGTC
>NZ_JBLYNV010000198.1:0-1000 GCF_049310165.1 Endozoicomonas sp. ALE010
TTCGCCATGGCCCACAGCAGGTTGGCGATAGCCTGGGCATTAAATTGGTCTTTCTGTGCGTTCACGTGGGGCAACAGCGCGGCCACGGCCTTGTTGAGCCCTGGTGTCCGCTCCTGCCCGTTGTCCACCAGTTTCGCCATGGCCCACAGCAGGTTGGCAATGCCCTGGGCATTAAATTGGCCTTTCTTTGCGCACACGTGGGGCAACAGCGCGACAACGGCCTCGTTGAACTCCGGTGTCTGCTTCTGCCCGTTGTCCACCAGTTTCGCCATAGCCCACAGCAGGTTGGCGATAGCCTGGGCATTAAATTGGTCTTTCTGTGCGTTCACGTGGGGCAACAGCGCTGCTACGGTCTCTTCAAGCTCTGGCGTCTGCTCCTGCCCGTTGTCCACCAGTTTCGCCATGGCCCACAGCAGGTTGCCGATATCCTGGGCATTAAATTGGTCTTTCCATGTGTTCACGTGGGGCAATAACGCGGCCACGGCCTCTTTGAGCCCTGGTGTCTCTTCGTGCCCGTGGTTCACCAGTTTCGCCATGGCCCACAGCAGGTTAGCGATACCCTGAGGAATAAATTGATCTTTTTGTGCGTTCACTTGGAGCAACAGCGCGGTCACGGCCTCTTTAAACTCTGGTGTCCACTCCTGCAAGTTGTCCACCAGTTTCGCCATGGCCCACAGCAGGTTGGCGATACACTGGGCATTAAATTGGTCTTTCTGTGCGTTCACCTGGGGCAACAGCGCGGCCACGGCCACGTTGAGCCCTGGTGTCTGCTCCTGCCCGTTGTCCACCAGTTTCGCCATAGCCCACAGCAGGTTGGCGATACACTGGGCATTAAATTGGTCTTTCTGTGTGTTCACGTGGGGCACCAGCGCGGCTACGGTCTCTTTAAGCTCTGGCGTCTGCTCCTGGCCGTTGTCCACCAGTTTCGCCATGGCCCACAGCAGGTTGCCGATATCCTGGGCATTAAATTGGTCTTTCCATGTGTTCACGTGGGGCAATA